>NZ_JAVDUX010000012.1:0-196316 GCF_031456575.1 Ancylobacter sp. 3268 | reverse complement strand
GGCCATCCTGTCCCTGAAGCCCTGCCAATCAAGCCAGGCCGAAAGGCCCACTATGCATTAGAGTCAAACCGGACCACTCAATAGGGGCAGGCTACCAGCTCTGCCGCCCAAACCCAGATTGAGCCGAAAAGTACCGTCGAAGTTGGCCAGACTGGGCGCCTACGCGAGCAGGCGAAGACTGGCCTGCGTCCCCAATTCTCCGACCACTGGAGGATAAAATGAGCGAGAGGCCAAGCCGCGTGCGCGTCCTAATTAGAATGACGACCATACAGACCCGCTTTCGAGCGGACCGCCTCGATACCGAATGGGGGCCGTTCGCGGCCGTTGTCCAACCCCGCATAGACCCAGCGGCTGAGGCCCCAATCGCAGTTCAGCCGATCTGAGACGATACGGCCTGGTGAAGCCGTGACCGGTAGCGGCCGGGGCTTTCACCGAACTTTCTTTTGAAGGCTAGGCCGAAGGCAGTTTCCGATTCATAGCCAATGGCCTCGGCAATTTCTCCCAGAGGCGCCCTATCCCGCTTCAGCGCTTCGCGAGCAACCGTCATGCGCCAATGGATTAGATATTCGAGGGGCGCCAGGCCGACTAGCCGCTTAAACCTATCCGCGAAGGCGGTGCGTGACATGCCGACGGCTGCCGCGAGGTCCGCCACTCTCCAGCGCCGGGCAACCTCGAGGTGCATTGCCTGGATCGCCGCTCCGACGTGGCGATCGGCCAGCGCGCCCAGCCAGCCGGACGGTCGCTCGCCGCTGGTGAGGTAGATGCGCAGGATATTGACCAGAATGATGGCGCAAAGACCGCCACCGATAGCTGCGGTGCCCATCCGTTCCTTTTCCGTCTCGAAGGTGATGAGCGCCAATGCGGCCTGCAGGGCGCCGGCCTGGGGTTGACTTCCCCGAATATGAATGATCGGCGGAAGCTTCGACAGAAGCAGGCTCGATGTTTCGTCATCCAGGACAAAACGCCCGCCCACCCCGACGCTTCGCGGCTCGCCGCTGCCGAAGCGCACCACGCCATCGGCCTGCAAATGCTTGTCCATTACACCGAGACCATCCATCGGCACCGCATCGCGGTCGCTGGCAAAGCAGTATGGGCCGCCATTGGTCAGAAGATAGAAGTCCCCCGCTTCCAGCTCCAGTATCTCGGCCCCGCCCTCCATCCACAGCCAGCGCTTTCCCTCGATCACGCCGCCGAACTTCATGTGACGATAGGCGGGAAAACGCAGTGCCCAAGATCCCGACGCCTCGATCCGGCGGGATAGAAAGCTCCGCACGTCGAGAAGGGCAAGCATGTCGCTGAGCGGGTCACGAGCGCCGATTTCGGACGATTGAATAGGAATCATGGCGCCTGCATTATGGAAATGCAGGATAAAAACGCAACAATGCGCGGGACCTTCACCACGAGGACCATTCATGCGCATTCTGGAACACTGTTTCCGGGTCTACGCAGACCCCGGCCACTTTGACGAAATGATCGCCTTTTACGAGGCGCTGCAGGGTGTCGCGTGCGCGCGCCGCCTGACGATTGCGGAAACCGGCGTCAAGGTCGCCAAGATTGGCGGCTTCCTGCTTCTCTCAGGGACCGAAGATCAGCTCGCTGCGGCGCGGCCGGTCGCTGCAATATTCTATGTCGATGCGCTGGACGACGCCGCCGCGTGGCTGACGGCCAAAGGTGCCGAAATGCTGCGTCCGCCCCATGCCGTCACCGGAGGAGCCAACCTGCTGGCGCGCCATCCCGACGGTCTCGTCGTCGAATATTTCGAAGCCGCCTCCGGGCAATGACAAGGATAAAACTCATGAAAGCCTGGAAGATCGACCACCTCGGCGGCTCGCTTAGTCTCGTCGAGCGCGCTGCGCCCGCAGTGCGCGCCGGCAGCGTGCTCGTCCGCATCGAAGCCCAGGCGTTGATGTCGTATTTGAGGCCCTATCTGGAAGGCGCGCTGCCGGCCTATCGTGCGCCGAAAAATTTTACACCCGGCGGCAACGGCATAGGCGTCATCGAAGCTGTCGGCGATGATGTCTGGCATCTTCGACCGGGACAGCGGGTCATCGTTTCCTCGCATCTGGTGGCGCGCGAAAACGTCCAGGAGCCGGGCCAGATCCTGCTCGGCGTCACCTCTCCGGGCGGTATCGGCGACGCGCTGCAGGCATCGTGGCAAGACGGCACGCTTGCCGAATATGTGCTCGTCCCCGCGCAACTCGCGACGCCGCTCGACGGGCTGGAGCATTTCGACCCGGTTCGGCTTGCGGTGCTGACCCGCCTGGTCGTGCCCTATGGCGGCCTCCTGCGCGGTCGCCTTGCCGCCGGGGAGACGGTGATCGTCAATGGCGCGACCGGCGCCTATGGAACGGCGGCGGTGCTGGTTGCGATTGCCATGGGCGCGGCACGGATCGTCGCGGCGGGCCGCAACGGCGACGTGCTGCAGCGGCTCGCCGACGCGGCCGGCCCGCTGGTCGAGCCGGTGGCGATCGTTGGCGATGTGGCAGCTGATACCGCACGGTTGCGCGATGCCGCCGGCGGGGGCGCTCACCTCGCGCTCGACATGATCGGGGGCGCCGCGGATACGAAGTCGACCAGCGTGGCGCTGGGTTCGCTTTACCGGGGTGGCCGGCTCGTCATGATGGGGAGCGCGCTTGCGCCGCTTCCGCTCGATTACCTCCAGATGATGTTCAACAATCTCGAGGTGCTCGGCAACTTCATGCATCCGTCCGACGCGCATCTACGTCTTGCCGCCCTGGTCCGCTCGGGCCGTCTTTCGCTCGATCCGATCGCCACGCAGGTCTTCGCGCTGGATGATCTCGATTCGGCGATGACGGCAGCGGCCGAGGCGGGCAATCTGGAGATGGTCGTGGTGACATCCTGAGCCTTGCCTCGAGGCAGTATTGCCCGGGCATCTGGCTTTTAGGCGGCGTCGAAGCAGGCCTGTCGTTCCCGCCACAGCGAAGGTGAAACGCCCACCATCCGTTTGAAGGCATTGCTGAAGGCACCTTGCGAGGAATAGCCGGCCAAAGTGGCCACCGACGCCACGGGGAGTTCCTCGTCCCGCAGCGCTTTGCAAGCCAGGTGGATGCGCCAGCGCGCCAGATAGCCGAGCGGCGCGATGCCGGCCGTAGCGGTGAAGCGCGCCGCGAAGGTTGACCGCGACATTGCGCAGGCCCGTGCCAGCTCGTCGAGATGCCATGCGCGCGCCGGATCATCATGCATGAGTTGCACGGCCGGCGCGAGGCGCCGATCGCCCAGTGCGCGCAACCAACCCGCCGGTATGCGGTCGTTGCCGTCCATCTGCGCCCGCAGGATCTGCACGAAAAGCAACTGTGCGAGCTGCGACGCGACAAGGGCGCCTCCCGGCAGCGGCTGCTTGCGCTCGTTCACCAGTTCGCCGAGCAACCAGCGAAACCGCGCCGCCTGCTCGGTCGCACCGTCGATGCGGAGCCACGGTGGCAGCGCTTCCGACAGCAGAGTCCCGCTCGTCGGATCGAGCAGGACATGCCCGCCCACATAGTTGCAGTCTGTTCCGTCGCCCAAGGTGACGAACGAGCGGCCACGCCCGGAAAACAGCGCCATTGCGTCGACCGGCGTCACCGATGGATCGCTCGACAAGGTGTAGGGACGCCGCGCCGTCAGAAGGCCCACATCGCCTTGTTCGAAGCGCACCGGCGCCTCGCCGTCGATCTGCGCCCAGCAAAAGCCCTTGGTCAGCGCGAAGAACTTGATCGACTTGGGCGCCGGAAACCGAAGCGCCCAGGAGCCTCCCGCCTCGAAGCCCCCGGTCACCATCGACTCCACGGTGGTCAGGCTGAGGATCTCGGAAAGCGCGTCGGATGGCATCCTCGGATTATCGCGTATAGATACCGGACGTTCAAGCATTCTCGATCCAGTTTCGAGCCTTATCTGAAAGACGACACCAACTCGCTTTCGGAGCAGCCATGGCAGACGACACCATCCTCATCACCGGTGCGACCGGCTTCATTGCCCAGCATAATATCATCGCCGCGCTCGCCGCCGGCTTTCGTGTGCGCACCGCCATCCGCTCGCTTGATCGTTCGGACCGGGTTCGCGCGTATCTCGCCAAAGGCGGTGCCGAGCCGGGAGATCGCCTGAGCTTCGTCGAGACTGACCTGCTAAAAGACGATGGATGGGCGGAAGCCGCGCAAGGCTGCACCTATGCAATCCATAGCGCGTCCTCGACGCCCTCAGGCGCCTATGCGAGCGAAGAAGAATGGATCCGGCCGGCAGTGGACGGCAATTTGCGATTGCTCCGCGCCGCCCGCGACGCCGGAGTAAAACGGGTGGTGCTAACCTCCGCCTTCGGTGCCATCGGTGCGGGCAGGGCCAGCCCGGGGCGCCCCTTTACCGAAGAGGACTGGAGCGATCTGAACGGCAACATCGCTCCCTATCAGAAATCCAAGACGCTAGCGGAGCGCGCGGCGTGGGACTTCATCGCCCAACAGGGCCGCGGGATGGAACTGGCCACGATCAATCCGACCGCCGTGATGGGCCCGGCGCTGGGGCCGGATACGTCGCATTCGCTGATGATGCTGAAGGGCATGCTCGAGGGCCAGCCCGGCCAACCTCGGATCCAGTCCTGTTTCGTGGACGTGCGCGATGTGGCCGACCTTCACATGCGGGCAATGACCAGTCCGGCCGCGGGGGGCGAGCGCTTTCTTGCAACCTCCGGTGACGCCTTATGGCTCGTCGACGTGGCCAAAATCCTCATACAGCGCCTCGGCGAACAGGCCCGCAAAACATCAACGATGCAGCTTCCCGACATCGCCCTTAAAGCCAAGGCTTTGGTCGATCCCAAGGTGAAGGGGCTGTTGCCGCTGCTCGGCGTCGATTTGTCTGCCAGCGGCGAAAAAGCGAAACGCATGCTCGGCTGGAATCCCCGCCCGCCCGCCGATGCCATCGAGGCCGCCGCGCGCAGCATGATCGAAGTCGGGCTCGTCGACGTCTGAACAGTCGCTCGGGCGCGCGGATGGGGAGACTGGATTCAGTCCGCCCCCACCCGCGCTTCCCGAGCAAGTCCCTCCAGACTGCGAGCAATCCGCTGAGATCGTTCAGGTGGAGCTTATCGGTCGATTACAGCAGAAGCCGCCATCGATCGTCAGGCTCTGGCCGGTCATGTACGCCGCCTCGTCGCGTGCGAGATACGATACGAGTCCGGCGATCTCTTCGGGTTTACCGACATCGATCGGCGCCTATCGAATGTTCCAAGCCATCAATGTTCGCTACTGTATCCCTCAGTATCCAAAACTACGCTCCGTCACTCCCACTCGATCGTCCCCGGCGGCTTGGACGTCACGTCGTAGACCACGCGGTTGACACCCTTCACCTCGTTGACAATCCGCGTCGCCACGCGGCCCAGGAACGCCATGTCGAGCGGGTAGAAATCCGCCGTCATGCCGTCCACGGACGTCACCGCCCGCAGACCGACCACATAGTCATAGGTGCGGTAATCGCCCATCACGCCGACCGTCTTCACCGGCAGGATCACCGCGAAGGCCTGCCAGATCTGATCGTAGAGCCCGCCGCGGCGGATCTCTTCGAGATAGATCTCGTCGGCAAGGCGAAGGATGTCCAGCTTCTCGCGGGTGATCTCGCCCGGGCAGCGGATCGCCAGCCCAGGTCCCGGGAAAGGATGGCGGCCGACGAAAACTTCCGGCAGGCCGAGTTCGCGGCCGAGCACCCGCACCTCGTCCTTGAACAGCTCGCGCAGCGGCTCGACGAGCTTCATGTTCATCCGCTCCGGCAGGCCGCCGACATTGTGATGGCTCTTGATCGTCACCGAGGGACCGCCGGTGAAGCTCACGCTTTCGATCACGTCGGGATACAGCGTGCCCTGGGCGAGGAACGCCGCGCCGCCGATCTTCTTCGCCTCGGCCTCGAAGACGTCGATGAACAGCTTGCCGATGGTCTTGCGCTTGACCTCGGGATCGGTGACGCCCTCAAGCGCCTTGAGGAACATCTCCTCGGCGTCCACATGCACCAGCGGGATGTTGTAGCTGTCGCGGAACAGCGTCACCACTTTCTCCGCCTCGCCGAGGCGCAGCAGGCCGTGGTCGACGAACACGCAGGTGAGCTGGTCGCCGATCGCCTCGTGGATCAGCACCGCCGCCACCGAGGAATCGACGCCGCCGGACAGGCCGCAAATCACCTTCTCCGAGCCGACCTGCTCGCGAATCCGCTTGATCGCCTCCTCGCGGAAAGCCGCCATGGTCCAGTCGGTCTTCAGGCCGACGATGTTGTGCACGAAATTGGAGAGCAGCTTGCCGCCCTCCGGCGTGTGCACCACCTCGGGGTGGAACATGGTTGTGTAGTAGCGGCGGCTCTCGTCGGCGGCGATGGCGAAGGGAGCGTTCTCGGAGGTGGCGATCACCTCGAAGCCCTCGGGCAGCTTGGTCACCCGGTCGCCATGGCTCATCCACACGGGGTAGCGCTTGCCGACTTCCCAGAAGCCATCGAAGAGCGGGCTCGCCGCCTTGATCTCGACATCCGCCCGGCCGAACTCGGCGGCATGGCCGCCCTCGACGACACCGCCCAGCTGGGTGGCGAGAGTCTGCTGGCCGTAGCAGATGCCGAGGATCGGCACGCCGCTGTCGAACACCACCTGCGGCGCCCGCGGGCTGCCCTCGCGGATGACCGAATCCGGTCCGCCGGAGAAGATCACACCCTTGGGCTTCAGCCGCTCGAACGCCTCGGCGGCGTTCTGGAAGGGGTGGATCTCGCAATAGACGCCAGCCTCGCGCACGCGGCGGGCAATGAGCTGAGTGACCTGCGAGCCGAAATCGATGATCAGCAGGCTATCGTGATGGGAGGGGATGTCAGCGGTGTCTGTCATGGCGGGCTTCTAAACGCTGTCCGGTTTCACGTCCACAGTCTCGATAAGGCACGGACCGCCGAGCGCTGAAGGCCGGGCGGCAATCGGTCTCAGGCGGCACGCGCAAGCACGCTGACGAAAAAGCCGTCGGTGCCGGTGCGGCGCGGGGTCAGCAACAGTCCTTCCGTGCCCACCAGTGCCGCCTGCTTGAGGCGGAGCCCGCGCTCGCCGAGCGCCAGCACGGTCTGCTCGACCGGTACGACATGAAAATCGGGATGGCGGGCAAGGAAAGCGCGTATCTGCCCGCCATTCTCCTCATCGAGCAGCGAGCAGGTGACATAGGCGATACGCCCGCCGGGCTTGACGAAGCGGACGGCGGCATCGAGCACCTCGACCTGGTCCTTCTGCCGCTCGGCGAGCGCGCCGGGGCGCATGCGCCATTTGGCGTCGGGGTTGCGGCGCCAGGTGCCGGTGCCGGTGCAGGGCGCATCGACCAGCACCAGGTCCATGCGGCCTTCGAGGTCGGCGAGCACGTCGGCGGCGCCGCGCGGGGTACGGACCTGCACGTTGCGCACCCCGGCGCGCTGCAGGCGCTCATGGATCGGCGCGAGGCGGCGCATGTCGCTGTCATAGGCGTAGAGCTGGCCCGCATTGTCCATCAGCGCGGCGAGTTCAAGCGTCTTGCCGCCGCCACCGGCGCACAGATCCAGCACCTGCCCGCCGCGCGGCGGGGCGGCGAGGATGGCGGCGATCTGCGAGCCCTCGTCCTGGATCTCCACCTGCCCCTTGATGAAGGCCGGCTCGGCGGTGAGCGCATGCGCCTTGCCGGCCGCCTCGAAGCCGATGCGCAGGGCGAGCGGCGACCAGTCGGTTGTCGCGGGGTTGAGATGCCCCAGCGCCTCGGCCGCCTTCTCCGGTGCGGCCTTGAGCGTGTTGACGCGCAGATCGAGCGGTGCCCGCTCGGCCAGCGCCTGCCCTTCGGCGGCGCGGGCCTCGCCGAATACCGCGGCGAGCGAGGTGTCGAGCCACTCGGGATAGTCGCCCACGACATGGGCGGGTGCATCATCGAGGCTGCCGGTCTCCAGCCGCTGCCGCTCATCCTCGCTCAACGGCGCCGGCGCGAAGCGCGAACCGTCGCAAAGCGCGGCAATCGCCGCGACATCCAGCCCGCGCGCGAGCTTGAGCGCCCCGAGCGCCAATGCCCGCCCTTCCTCCGCGCCCATCAGGAAGGCGGAGGACGCCTTGCGCCGCTCGACATCATAGACCAGCGCGGCGATGGCCGCCCGGTCGCCCGAGCCGGCGAAACGGTGGCCACGGCCCCACTCCTTCAGCACCTCGGATGCCGGGCGCCGATCGGCGGCGATGGCGTTGACGATATCGATGGCAGCGGCGAGCCGCGCGGCAGGGGTCATGTCAGAAATCCGAAACTCACGGCACGGCCGGTGCGAAGAGGATGGCGAGGGCGAAGATCACCCACATGGCCATCAGCGCCAGCACGCCCACAGAGAAAAGTCCGAAACGGGCGCCAACGACGTTGGGACCGAGATGTATGCCAGCATGGACATAGCGGCTGACCACGAACACCCAGGCGAGGACAAGGGTGAGATAGTCCGCTTTCCGGGTGACCAGCAGCAGCGTCATCACCACGTAGAACAGCACCGGCACTTCGAACTGGTTGCGGAAGCAGGCGGAGGCCTGCCGGACAGTGGCCGGCCACACCCGCTCGTCGCCCAGCACCGCGCCTTCGCGGTCGGTGACCAGCCCCGCCTTCACCGCCTGCCCGCGCACATGGCCGAGCCGCAGCAGCACGGCGAAGGTGAGCAGCACCTGCGCGAACACCGGCAGCAGGATCGCGGTATAGGTCATGGCTGGCCCCGCAGGTGAGGAACGCCGCCGGATCTCACGATGTCCGGCGGCGCTTTCGTCAGGTCCGCGAGGGATAGTTCGGGCTCTCGCGGGTAATGGTCACGTCGTGGACGTGGCTTTCGCGCAAGCTGGCCCCGGAGATGCGCACGAACTGCGCCTTGTCGCGGAACTCGGCGAGAGTGCCGCCGCCGACATAACCCATGGCGGCGCGCAGGCCGCCGGCGAGCTGGTGCAGCACGCCGGAAGCCGGCCCCTTGTAGGGAACCTGGCCTTCGATGCCTTCCGGCACCAGCTTCAGCGTATCCTTCACTTCCGCCTGGAAGTAACGGTCCGCCGAGCCGCGCGCCATGGCGCCGACCGAGCCCATGCCGCGATACGACTTATAGGAGCGGCCCTGGTAGAGATAGACCTCGCCGGGGCTCTCGTCGGTGCCGGCGAGCAGCGAGCCGATCATCGCGCATTCGGCGCCGGCGGCGAGTGCCTTGGCAAGATCGCCGGAGAACTTGATGCCGCCATCGGCGATCACCGGCGTGTCGGCCTTCTGCGCCTCCTCCACCGCGTCGAGAATGGCGGTGAACTGCGGCACGCCTACGCCAGCGACGATGCGGGTGGTGCAGATCGAGCCCGGACCGATGCCGACCTTCACCGCATCCGCGCCGGAATCGATGAGGGCGCGTGCGCCCTCCCCCGTCGCGACATTGCCGGCGAGGATCTGCACCTTGTTGGAAAGCTGCTTGATGCGGCTCACCTGGTCGAGGACCTTGCGCGAATGGCCGTGGGCGGTATCCACCACCACGAGGTCGACGCCGGCATCGACCAGCAGCTCGGTGCGGCGGAAGCCGTCCTCGCCCACCGTGGTGGCGGCGGCGACGCGCAGGCGGCCCTGCTCGTCCTTGGTGGCGTTCGGGTTGGCGACCGCCTTCTCGATGTCCTTGACGGTGATGAGGCCGACGCAGCGATAGTCGGCATCCACCACCAGCAGCTTCTCGATGCGGTACTGGTGGAGCAGCTTCTTGGCCTCGGCCTGCTCGACGCCGTCATGGACGGTGATGAGACGGTCCCTGGTCATCAGTTCGGCGACCGGCTGGTCGGGATGGGTGGCGAAGCGCACGTCGCGGTTGGTGAGAATGCCTACCAGCTTGCCGCCGCGCCCGTTTGGCCCGCGCTCGACCACCGGAATGCCGGAGATCGAGTGCAGCTTCATCAGCGCCAGCGCGTCGGCCAGCGTCTGGTCCGGGTGGATGGTGACGGGGTTCACCACCATGCCCGATTCGAACTTCTTCACCTGCCGCACGTGCTCGGCCTGCACCTCGGGATCGAGGTTGCGGTGAATGACGCCGAGACCGCCGGCCTGCGCCATGGCGATGGCCATGCGCGATTCGGTCACGGTATCCATCGCCGAGGACAGGATCGGCAGGTTGAGATGGATCGAGCGCGTCACCCGCGAGCTCACATCAACCTGACCGGGCATCACATCGGACAGGCCGGGCTTCAGAAGAACGTCGTCAAATGTAAGCGCTTCCCGCGCGAGGCCATCGATGTGCGGCATCGCCAACTCCCGATTTGGGGCAGGCGGAGCGACCCGCATATGCCCGATGGATGGATGGTCAAAGCGACACGGGCACCACGTCGCCCGCTCTCTCCGAGTTGGCGAGGGCTCATACCATGGGGCCGCCGCCATTCCTAGCGTCGTCGCTCTGTGCCAAACGCATTGCCGATCCGCGTCGGCCTGCCCCTTGCGGATTGCAACGACGAAGACGTGAGGTGACGGTGCGACACGCTCGCGACGCGTCGGTCATGGGGCTATAGAGACCTGCCGATACTCGATCCGACGACCAAGACGGATACTGCCCTGTGCGCCCCGAACGTCTCGTCCCGCTCATCGTCGCCTGCGCGTTGTTCATGGAACAGCTTGATTCGACGGTGATTTCCACCTCGCTGCCGGCCATCGCCATCGACCTGCACGAGGATCCGATCTCACTGAAGCTGGCACTCACCTCCTATCTGCTCAGCCTCGCGGTTTTCATCCCGGCAAGCGGCTGGTTCGCCGATCGCTTCGGCTCGCGCACGGTGTTCCGCGCCGCCATCGTCGTGTTCACCATCGGCTCTCTGCTCTGCGGCCTCGCCACCTCGCTGACCGACTTCGTGATCTACCGCATCATCCAGGGCATGGGCGGGGCCATGATGGTGCCGGTGGGGCGCCTCGTCATTCTGCGCACCGTACCCAAGGGCGAGATCGTCTCGGCATTGGCCTGGCTGACCGTGCCTGCCCTGCTCGGCCCTGTGCTGGGGCCCCCTATTGGCGGCTTCATCACCACCTATTTCGACTGGCGCCTGATCTTCTTCCTGAACATCCCGATCGGCCTGCTCGGCGTCGCCCTCGCCTCTCTGTTCATTCCGGACATCCGCGAGGAGGACGTTCCTCCTTTCGATCTGCGCGGCATGGTGCTGTCGGGCATCGGGCTCGCCGGCCTCGTCTTCGGCTTCGCGCTGCTGGGGCAGCACGCCGTGGCGCCGTGGATGGCGCTATCGGTGATCGCGGTCGGCGCCGTCGCCATGTTCTTCTACGTTCAGCACGCGCGGCACACCGATCGTCCGATCCTGGACCTGTCGCTATTGAAGGTGCCGACCTTTTTCGCCGGTGTCGTCGGTGCCTCGCTGTTCCGCGTCGGCATCGGCGCCCTGCCCTTCCTCCTGCCTCTGATGCTGCAACTCGGCTTCGGGATGACGCCCTTCGCTTCGGGACTGATCACTTTCGCCTCGGCGGCCGGCGCGATGACGATGAAGTTCACCGCAGCGCCGATCATCCGCGCCTTCGGCTTCCGCCGGGTGCTGATCGTGAATTGCGTCATCGCCTCCATCTTCATCGGCATCGCCGCCTTCTTCCGGCCGGACATGCCGCATCTGATCCTGATCGGCGCGCTGCTGTTCGGCGGCTTCTTCCGCTCGCTGCAGTTCACCAGCACCAACGCGCTATCCTATGCCGACATCTCCAACGAGGCGATGAGCCGGGCCACCAGCTTTGCCAGCGTGGCGCAGCAGGTGTCGATCTCGACCGGGGTGGCGGTGGCAGCGCTGGTGCTGGACGGCATGCGGAGCTGGCGCGGCGACGGCACCATCCAGCTGGAAGATTTCAGTGTCGCCTTCACCGTGGTGGCGCTCATCGCGGTGTGCTCAGTGTTCTTCTTCCTGCGCCTGCCGGTCGACGCCGGCGCCGAACTCGCGCGCAAGCCCGGCAGCAAGCCGCCAGCGCCGACCGAAGCTCCGGTCGAGATGGGCAGCACGGCGTAACACTCGTGGCGTCAGTCCTGGCGCCCGCGAAAGCCGGTGGCCACCACATAGAGTTCGGAGGAGTCTGCCCGGCTCGCCTGCGGCTTGACGTGTTTCACCGTCGTGAAGTCGCGCTTCAGCTCGGCGAGCAGCGTATTCTCGGTACCGCCCTGGAACACCTTGGCAACGAATGCGCCACCCGGCGCCAGCACCTGCCGCGCGAAATCGATGGCGAGTTCGACCAGGCCCACGATCCGCAAATGATCGGTCGCTCGGTGCCCAGTGGCGTTCGCCGCCATGTCGGACAGGACCAGATCGGCCTCACCGCCGAGCATCTCCTTGAGCTTCTCGGGCGCGTCATCCTTGAGAAAATCGAGCTGGGCGAAGCCGACGCCCGCAATGGGGTCGATCTCTAGAAGGTCGATCGCCACCACCTTGCCGTGGCCGTCCTCGGCCTTCACCTTCTGTGCCGCCACCTGGCTCCAGCCGCCCGGCGCGGCCCCGAGATCGACCACCCGGAGACCGGGGCGAAGCAGCTTCATCTTCTCGTCGATCTCGATCAGCTTGAAGGCCGCGCGCGACCGCCAGCCCTCGCGCTTGGCGCGGGCGACATAGGGATCGTTCAGCTGCCGCTGCAGCCATTTCTGCGACGAGGTCGACAGCGAACGCGCCTTCTTCAACCGCACTTTCAGCGGCCTCGCCTCACCACGGGTCGCCCCCGGCCCCTTTCCGGGTACCCGCTCGTTCATCGATAGGCTCCGCTACACCAGACGCGATCGGCACGCATCAACTCTACCAGAATGCCCTCGCGCAGCCCACGGTCGGCAACGCGAAGGCGATCGCAAGGAAACGCCCTGCGCACGGCTTCCAGAATCGCGCAGCCCGCAAGCACGAGATCCGCCCGCTCGGCACCGATGCAGGGATTGGCGACGCGCTCGGAAAACGGCATGGCCAGCAACCGGTCCACCACGCAACCCACCTGTGGCGCGTCAAGCCAGGTGCCGTCGACCTGGGACCGGTCGTAACGCGGCAGGTCGAGGTGAACACCGGCGATGGTGGTGACGGTGCCGGAGGTGCCGAGCAGATGCAGCCGGCCGCAATCATGCGGACCGACGGCCTTGACGAAGCCGTCGAGATGCGGGCGGAACTCGTTCACCATCGCCTCGAAGCCGTCGCGCGTCACAAGGACGCCGCCATGCCGCTCCGCCACGGTGACGACGCCGAGCGGCACCGACACCCAGGCGCGAATGATCGCCGCCGGCGGGCCTCCGTCGCGGGTCTCCACCCGGTCGAGCCAGACCACCTCGGTCGAGCCGCCGCCAATATCGAACAGCAACGCTCCATCGGAAGATGGGTCGACCAGCGGCGTACATCCGGCGGCGGCGAGGCGAGCCTCGGTCTCGCGATCGACGATTTCCAGCTGGAGCCCGGTTTCCGCCTCGACGCGGGCGATGAAGGCATCGCCATTGGCAGCCGAGCGACAGGCTTCCGTGGCGATGAGGCGCTGGCCGGCGATCCGTCGCGCCGACAGCTTGGCGGCGCAGACGCTTAACGCCTCGACCGCGCGGGTCATTGCGTTTTCGCCGAGCCGGCCGGACCCGATCAGCCCCTCGCCCAAGCGCACGATGCGAGAAAAGGCGTCGACGACGCGGAACCCGCCGGATGTCGGGCGAGCGACCAGCAGACGGCAATTATTGGTGCCGAGATCAAGCGCGGCGTAACAGGAATCGCTGGACTGCCTGTCGGAGACGGCGCCCTCGCCGCGCCGCCCATGCCAATGGCGCGACCGATGGCGCGACTGCGGCGGCTCGTCCCTGCACGGCAAACCGGCCGGCCGGAGATCTGCCGGTTTGTGGGTCTCGTCGACCATTATTTTATCCCCGGCCGAAGCCGAACAAGCCGGCCGCCGGCACGAAGCGGCTGCACGGCTGAGTTTCATGAGTTGCATGAAATGTAGCATCGACGCCGGCTTGTGCAATGAGCTTAATGTTGCCGTCGCCCGTCCGGCACGGCAAAGCCATGCGCAGTCGCCCATATCCACAAGGCGCAGGGATGTGGAGGGCGCACAAAAAGGGATCCTGTGTCGGGACCGAGCGGCCAGTGCGCTCAAACCGGAACCATGTGGCCCCAGATGGCTGAGCATGCAGCGTGGTGAAAACGGCTCTCCCCTTGCGTGTCCCCATTTCCTTGGCGCCACCGCCGCCAGTGCCGCCAGCCGCGATCGAGAGCGTGGTCTTGACGTTGCTGATGCCCTACCCAGCCGCCGGCGCCCGGCTGAAGGGTTGTCGGCTGACGCGTCTGATCCGGCTGCGCCGAATTCCAACCATTTGGACTTCAGCCTGGAATACGTGCGATGACTTTGATCTCGAAGTCGAACCCCGCAAGCCAGTTGACGCCGATTGCGGTCCAGTTCGGATAAGGCGCTTGCGGGAAGACTTCGCTCTTGACCTTCATGACCGTACCAAATTGCTTTTCGGGGTCGGTATGAAAGGTCGTCACGTCGACCACATCGTCGAGCCCACATCCACCCGCCTGCAGGGTTGCCTCGAGATTGGCGAACGCCAGACGGACCTGAGCCTCAAAGTCCGGCTCGGGAGTGCCGTCGCTGCGACTGCCGACCTGACCGGATACGAACAGAAGGTCATCTGATCTGATCGCTGCCGAATAGGTCTGTGAGGTGTAGAGGTCCTGCCGACCGGCGGGGAAAACGGCGTCACGCTGGGCCATGTGGCTTCTCCTGTTCGGTGCGGGCCATCGCAGCGCCAGGGCCAAGGTGGCACCACACCGCGCTGGATCAAATGGTGCAAGGTCCTGCGATCAAGAACCCTCCGCCCAAGCACGTCCATATCCTACCAGGTGATCGATCCCATATCCGGCGGTTGTGACCCGCAAGCAATGTAAGCACGTTCTGGCGATAGGCTTGCGGATTGGCGCTCGCCGGCAAATTCTGGGCGCGATAAAAGGGCGGGGCCGGGCACGTTCGGCGAAACGTGAGTTTCAGTACAGCACAAAGTGCACGCATCCACGCCCCGTGATGTGCGGGGCGAGGTAGTCCATGACATCTGATGGCCTTCCGGCGTCACTATACGGAGATCGCGCCCTGGCGCGCCCTTCCTCGCAGCGGGAGAAGACAGTGAGCGACACCGCGCAGAACAAGGCGAATGTGATCGCCTTCTACGAGCAGATGTTCAACGGTTGTCGGCCGCGGGAGGCAATCGAGCGCTATGTGGGCGAGGAGTACATCCAGCACAATCCGCATGTGGCAACCGGCAAGGACGGCTTCATCGCGTATTTCGAGCGCATGGCACGCGAGTGGCCGGGCAAGCACGTCGAGGTGAAACGGGCGATTGCCGAGGGCGATCTGGTGGTCCTGCACTGTCTCCAGCGTTGGCCGGGCGATCACGGCTACGCGGCCATCGATATCTTCCGACTGGACGAGAGCAGTAAGATTGTCGAGCACTGGGACGTGCTGCAAATTGTGCCCGAAACGTCCGCCAATCCGAACGGGATGTTTTGACGAGCCAAGGGCGCCCGGTTGGGGATGACCTGCCCCTGCGCATTCATGCCAGCGGGAACGGCAACTTCGCTGTACCTCTGGCTCCTTGAACAGGCTTAGTCACCAGCGCGCAACATGACGCGACACGAAAGCGCCAGTTCGGAGCGCCGCGTTTCAATCAAAATCTTGAATCTGCTTGATTAATCGGTTGGCTGGGGGACCAGGATTCGAACCTGGACTAACGGAGTCAGAGTCCGCAGTTCTACCGTTAAACTATCCCCCACCAAGCTGTTGAAGACAAACACTTTTCCAGCGCCGCTCTTCAAGATCGGCAGTCGGCCGTGCGAGCCGTCCGGCGAACGGAGGGGCATATAGCGCTTCCCGCTGCGCCGGTCTACCCCCTCTCGAACAAAGTCGGCAATTGTCCCACAGACAGTGACGCACACACCCTCCTCAGCCGGACGAACGATGTTGGCGCCTTGTGCTAGCCCCCGACCAACCCACGCGAGAAGGCCGCGCCAGACGCATGACAAATCATCATGCGACAGGCGCGAATGACGCATGACTCGAGGGTTTTGCGGTTTTAATTTACCTCTAAGCGACGATCCGCGTGCATTCCACGCGACTGACGTGGTTTACAGCCCGTTCGAATAACGCAGCGGCATGCGCTCCGCTCAGTGCTGTCATGCAGCATATCGCCTTCTGCACCGCACCAAAGCCTCTATATTCGCTGGCATACAGAATGCCTTTAACAGGAGGCTCCCATGAGCACCGTGTCGCTTTCCCGTCATTCTTCTCCGGACTTCTTCTCGCGCGTTGTCGAGTCGGTCGCCGCGTTTTTCGAAGCCGTCGGCGAAGGCCGTCGTATCGCGCAGCGTTACGAAGCCCTGTCGCGCCTGTCCGACGTGGCTCTCGCGCGTCGCGGCCTGACCCGTCAGGACATCGCCCGCGCGGCTGTCACCGGCCGCTGAGCGATTTAGCGGCCCATACGCAGGCGAATGGATACGCTGTCGGATAAGCCGGCAGCGTCCATAACCGTCAAGCGGATGAAGCCTTCGCGGGCGGGCTGCCACAGGAAGACGCCGGCGGCATCGGTTGTGCCCGCAGGCATGCCATCAATCAATACATGAAGCCCCTCCCCGCCCCGCGCCTTCAGGGCGACCGAATTCGACGGTTCGATATCGAGCGTCGCTCCCGGTGGCGGGAAGGCGATATGCGGACCCGTTGCCGTTCCGACGGGGGCGTCTCCGTCTCGGAAACGACGAAGTGGCGGTGGCAGTTCGCCATTCCGTACCACCAGCGCGTCACGCGGAGGCGTCGGCAAGGGCGCCGGGCGCGATGACAGCCGCGCAAACGCCTCGAACAGTAATGGCGCCGCCTTCTCCCGTCCGATCATGCCTGGCACCGGCTGGCCGTCCGGCCGGCCGATCCACACCGCTACCGTGCGGCGCCCATCCAGGCCAACCGACCACGCATCGCGATAGCCGAAAGACGTACCGGTCTTGAAGGCGATCAGCCCGCCCCGCACATTGCGCGGCGGCGGCGCGCCGGAAAGTGACTGCGTCAAATACCAACTGGCGACCGGCGTCAAAATTCTTCTACCTTGAATATCCTGCTGCATCACCCTGTCGTCCAATCGCCGACGGGGGGAATGCGCCACTCCACCATTACCGATGGCGGCATAAAGGGCGGCGAGGCCTTCGAGGGTCACCCCCGCGCCTCCGAGACCGACCGCCAACCCCGGCACCTCTCCCGGAGGCAGCCGCAACTCGATGCCTGCGGCGTTCAACCGGCTGGCGAGACGCTGCGGCCCCACCGCCTGCAGCAGCGCCACCGCCGGCATGTTGAGCGACATTTGCAGCGCCCGCTTCACCGAGACGACGCCTTGATAGTCAAGATCGAAATTGCGCGGGCGGTAAGCGCCGAAACGCATCGGCCGGTCCTCGATAAGCGTTTCGGGATGAACAAGGCCGTCTTCGAAAGCCATGCCATAAATCAAGGGCTTAAGCGTCGATCCGGGCGAGCGCAGGGCGCGCGTCAGGTCGACGGCGCCCGCCCGCGCGCGGTCTTGCCGATCGCTGCCGCTGACCCGCGCGAGAACCTCGCCGGACGCATTGTCGATGACGGCCATGGCCAGCGACACACCCGGCTCCAGGGTCGCGGCGCGTTCGGCGGCGAGCGTCTCCAGCCGCTCTTGGGCGGCCGCATCAATGGCGAGCCGATGGACCGGGCTGGCGGGACGTTCGCGGCGGGCCGTCTCAGCGGCGTGGAAGGCTAGGCTCGGCAATTCGCGACGCCGCTCGGGAAGATCGGCGGCAAGGGCGAAACGCGCTTCCGGACCACCGAATAGTCCAGCTTTCTCAATGCGCTCGATGACGCGGCGGCGACCGGAGCCGGCGGCGGCAGCCTGCCGGTCGGGACGCCGAGCCTCCGGGGCCTGCGGCAGCGCGACCAGCAGCGCGGCTTCGGCGAGCGACAGGCGGCGCGGTTCCTTACCGAAATAAGAGAGACTGGCGGCCCGCACGCCTTCCAGATTGCCGCCGAACGGCGCCAACGTCATGTAAAGTTTCAAGATTTCGGCCTTGCTGAATCGCGCTTCCAGCTCGATCGCACGGCGCATTTCCGCGAGCTTTGCCCTCAGAGTGCGCTCCGGTCGCGGTTCCAGCAGGCGCGCCACCTGCATGGTCAGGGTCGAGCCGCCCGAGACGACGCGGCCATGGGTGACGAACTGCCACGCCGCCCGGAGCAACGCCCAGGGATCGACGCCGGCGTGATCGTAAAATCGCTTGTCTTCATAAGCGATTAGCATGTCGATATAGCGCCGATCCACCAAAGACGGGTCGGCGGCGAGGCGCCAGCGGCCATCTGGCAGGGCGAAGGGACGCAGCAGCCTGCCGTCACGGTCCAGCACTTCGACGGAGGTGGCGATGGCCGGAAAAGGTGGCGCCGCCGCCCGCACACCGGCCAGCCAAGCATATGATCCGCCAACAGAAATCACGCCAGCCAGCAAGCCGCCAGCCAGGCAGAGCTGCCAGAGCGGGCGTGGATTCTCGCTCACCGTCCGCGCTCCGTCACCACCGTGGTGCCGGCCCCGGTGCGGGCGAAACGGCCGGGCCGGTACATGTCCTCCACCAGCGCCGGCGGGTGGGCATATGTGCCCGGCGAGACGGCGCGCACAATGTAAGCGACGCGTAAAAGTTCCGGTTCTTCAGAGGCTTGGGTGCGGTCGAACGCCGCCATGAAATGGGTGTCGCGGAACTCGGCATGGGCGGCCTCCGTGGTTTCTCCCAGCCAGGAGAGCGCGCCGGCATCCGAGCCGACCGCCAAAGCGGGATTGTCGATCTCGAAGCCGGCCGGAAGCCAGTCGACGAGCAGCACCTGCGAGGGGGCATACTCGTCCTCCTGCGCCTCCAACACCACGACAAGCCGTTGATTTTGCTGGACCTTGGATGGATCTGCCGGGTTGCCGGCGAGGTCGAAATAGGATCGCTTGAGCGCGAAGCCGCTGGCCGCGGCGGGCTCGGGGCTGGATGGCGGGCCGTCGATGGAGACGGCGACATCGACCGGCGCCGAACCGCGATTGATCAGTATGGTGGGGTGTGCAGTGAGGCCGGCGGGCTCGAAAATCTGCTCGAACAGGCCGGAATGCGCCGAACCGTCAATATCGAGGGTCACGCCCCTGCCCTCGCGAGCGGCACGGGCGGCCAGCAGCAGCCAGGCATCCTCCTGCGTCGAGGTCGCCGTCACGTCGTTACCGATAGTTGCGGCACGGCTGCGGGCGGTGCGTGCTGTGCCGGGAAAACCGCCCTCGGCGGCGAGCGTCGCCACCCCGGCGGCGTCGCGCAGCTGCGAGCCGAAATCGGCGCGGCCGAGCAGGTCTGCCTCCGGCTGCTCGGGCAGCAGTTCCAGCGCGGCGGCGAAGGCCTTCTCCGCCCGCCCCTTGTCGCCGAGCAGGCCGAGGGCGGCGGCGATGTTGCCGCGCGCGAAGGGCGAGGACACGTCCGCCATCTTGGCATCGGCGACGTAGCGCAGGTCGCCCAGCGGCGCGCGGCCGTTGCGGGCCAGCACATAGATGGCATAGGCGGTGCCGTCATCGGTGGCGCCGTCGCCGGCATAGGACAACGCATTGCGCAGCCGGTCGAGCGCCAGCCGGAACGGCACTTCGGGCACCGTGAAGCCGCGCTCGCGGGCGCGGGTGAGGAAGTCGCTCACATAGGCGTCGAGAAACAGATCATTGCCGCCGGCCTGCCACAGGCCAAAGGAGCCGTCCGGCCCCTGCCGGGCGACCAGCCGGGCGATGGCGTCGCGAATGGTCTTGCCGGGATCGTTCTTCAGATCGAGGCCTTTCGCCAGCTCGGCGGCATAAAGCAGCGGCATGGCGCGGCTGGTCAGCTGCTCCGAGCAGGCGAAGGGATAGCGGTCGAGCGCCACCATCAGCGCCGGCACGTCGAAGGCGGGATCGCCGCCGGCCGAGACCGCCACCCGGCCGGTACCGGGCACGAGATCGGCGACGAGATCGCCGCTCAGCGTGAGCGAGGCACCGGGGGCCAGCGCGGTCACGCTGCGGCGGCTGATCGACGGGTAGGCGGGGCGCACCTCCAGCACATAATCGCGCACCACGCTCAGCCCGTCCGGGCCGCCGAGGCGGACGGAGATCTTCGCCGGGCCGATGCCGGCGCCTTCCAGCGGCACCTGCAGGCTCTGGCGGGCGCCTTGCGCCAGTGTCACCGTGGCCGGGGCGGCGCCGAGCGTCACCGGGCCGTCGGTCGCCAGCGCCAGCGCATAGTCGCCGGCCGGGCCGTCGACATTGTCGAGCGCGAGATTGAGCGTCGAGCGGTCGCCGGCGCCGAGGAAGCGCGGCAGCGTCGTCGTCGCCACCACCGGATCGCGGATGACGACGTCCCTTTCGCCATGGCCGACCGCCTCGGCGGACCACGCCACCGCCATCAGCTTGCCGGTGCCGTCGAAGGCGGGGACGGCGAAATCGATGGTCGCCCTGCCCTGCCCGTCCAGCTTCACCGGGCCGGAGAACAGAGCGAGCGGCGGCTGGGTCGGCGGATCGGCCTGCAAGCCCTCGCCCATCGAATCGCCGCCGGAGCGCAGCCGGCCGCGCGCGCCCAGCATGCCGTCGATCAGCTGGCCGTAGAAGTCGCGCACCTGGGTGCCGAGCTGGCGCTGGCCGAGATAGAAGCCATCCGGGTCCGGCGTCTTGAAGCCCGTCAGGTTGAGGATGCCGACATCGACGAGGGCGAGCGTGACATAGGCTTCGCCGGCGCCGGCACCCCTCACTTCGACCGGCACCGACAGCGTGGTTTCCGGGCGGATACGCTCGGGCGCGGCCAATGCCACTTCCAGCACCCGCTTGGCGCGGTCGACGCCGAACCAGGCGAGGCCGATCGCGCGGCCGGGATTGCGGCCGGCGGCAATATCGAGCGGACGGTGCAGGAAGGCGAGCGCATAGGCGCCGGGCGCCCAGTTCGCCGCGACGTCGAAGGTCACGGTCGAATCGCCGGCCGGCACCTCGAGCGTCTTCGACGCCAGCACGCCGTCGCCGACGATCAGCACGGTGGCCGAGCCGGCATAGCGGCTGGCCATGTGGACGTCGAGCGTGTCGCCCTCAGCATATTGCGCCTTGCCGAGAGTGAGATCGAGCCGGTCCGGCGCATCGGCGGTGGCGCCGCCGCCCCAGCCGGCCTCGAAGCCGACGGCGGTGGAGAGACGGGTAGCCCCGGCGCCGGAGGTGACCTCCAGCCGGTAGCGGCCCCATTCGACCGGCACCTCCAGCCGGGCCGGCTTGTCGGCGGCGAGATCCAGCGTGCCGTCGGCGACCTTACGGGTCGCCTGCACCGGCTCGAAGTCCCAGCCATTGCCGACGCGGTACCATTGGTAGCGGTTCTCGATGCGGTAGAGCGTCCAGGCGACGCCGGCCGCCGGCTGCTGGCGGCCGGCCGCATCGACGAAGGCGACCTCCACCGCGGCACTGGTGCCTTCGGCCGGGCCGGAGCCGCTCCAGAGCGGCTTGACGCCGAGGCCGGATGCGGCGGACGCCACCGGCAGGGTGAGCGAGCGGCGGATGGCGCGGCCGCCGCCCTCGTCCAGCTCGACGAAGATATCGGCCTCCAGCGGCTGGCCGGTGGCCGGCGCGGCGGGCAGGACGGCCGCGAGGCTCGCCTTGCCGGCGGCATCGGTGACCCGGGCTTCCGGCAGCGGCTCGCGCACCGCGGTGAAGCCGTCATCGGCGCGGCCGAAGCGCCAGCCGGGCCAGCCGGCACGCTCCCTGGCGACCTTCAGCTCGATCTCGCCGGAGACGGCGAGCCCAACGGCCGGCGGGCCGAACAGCCAGCGGCCCTGCACATCGACGGTGACCGGGGCGCCAGGGGCGATCTGCTTCGCGGTGGTCGAGAGTTCGAGAGCGAGCCGCTCGGGGACGTAATCCTCCACCAGGAAGGTGGTCGAGCCGACCGGCGCGCCGCGCGGATCGACATAGGCGTCGACACGCCAGGTGCCGGTCATGGCGCCGGCCATCAGCTCGAAGGCGCTCGCACGTCCGCCGGCGCCCTGGTCGTCGGCAAGGGCGCGACGATCCTCGACCCCGTCCGGGCGCTTCAGCACCAGCGTCAGCGGCACGCCGGCCACCGCCGCCACCTGCGGATTGCGCAGCAGCGCGGTGAGGTGGACGGTCTCGCCGGAGCGATAGACGCCGCGCTCGGCGGTGACGAAGGCATCCATGCGGCCGGGAGCGGCACGGCCGCCGACGCCGCGATCCGTCAGGTCGAAGGCCTGGTCTTCCAGCGACAGGAAGGCGTAGTCGTCACCCTCTCCCCGCGCGACGACGACCGCCGGGGCGAAGCCCTCGGTGCCGCGGGTGATGGCGGCATCGAACAGCGCCGCGCCGTTGGCGTCGGTACGGGCGGTGGCCAGCACTTCGTTGGACCTGGCGAGCAGGCGGATCTCGGCATTTGCCACCGGGCGGGCCGAGCCGAGCGCGCGCACCAGCACATGCAGGCCGTCCGCGCCGGACAGCGCGGTCATGCCGAGATCGGAGACGACGAACCACTGCGCCGAGCGGGTGGCATAGTCGTCATCCGGATTGGCGGCGTCGCCACCCGGGCGGGCGGCAAGCACATAGACGCCCGGCTTGAGGGCGCCCACCGCCTCATCGACCGGGAAGGCGGTGGTGGTGTCCTCGTTCAACGGCGAGGCGGTCTCCAATTCGCCGGAGAACACCAGTTCGGCCTGCCCGTCCTTCAGCTGCGAAAGATCATAGGAGCCGAGATCGCGGCGGAAATCGCCGTCGAGCGCGGTGGGAATCAGCGAGCGGTCGCCGATGCGCAGCACCTCCACCGCGACGCGGGAGGTGTTCACCGTGACGACGGGAATCGCGCGCGGGCCGGTGCGCGGCAGCACATAGGCACGGCCGGTGAAGCGCACGCCCGGCTTGCGGTCGCGGACGTAAATGGTGAGGTCGGCGGCCTTCTGCAGCTTTTCCGCCGCGATCACCGAGGGCAGGCCGGCGCGCAGGGTGAGATCATAGGCCTCGCCATGGCGCAGCCCCTCGACGCAGAGCTGCTGGCCATCCACGGACACCGCCGGCTTGTCGACCGCGCCGCCGGGGCCGGAAAGCCCGACGAAGGCGGCGAAATCGACCGGCCCCTTGGCGAGATCCTCGGAGAACTGCACGCAGGCGCGCGGATTGGCTGCATCCGAATCGACGGTGTAATCGAGCATGCGGAAGCCCTGCTCGGCGCGCAGGCCGTCGTAATAGCTGCGCTCGGCCGGCACGTCGCGCACGGCGAGGGCGAGGTTCAGCGTGTCGAGGGCGGCGCGCCAGAGCGAGCGCTCGGCATAGAGATGGCCGATGGCGTAGAGGGCGTCGGCCTGCTGGTTGCGGGTGGTCGCCCGGCGATAGGCGAGGAAGGCGGCGGCCGTCGCCCGATCGAGGAAGGTGTCGGCACTCTCGTCATTGTTCGGCTTGATCTTCGCCAGCGCCCGCGAAAGCCGCATCCACAGGCCGGAATCATCCGGCGCGAGGCGGACCAGTCGGGCATAGAGATCGGCGGCGGCGCGGGCATCGCCGGCCTGGAGGGCGGCATCGGCGTCGCGGCGCAGCTGGGCGGCCGGCTTTTCCAGCGGCGTCCGGTTGCGGTCGACCAGCGCCTGGAGGCGGCGGGCGGATTCGACGAGATCGGGGCGGCTATAGGTTTTCGGCAGCGCCGGCTCGGCGGCGGGCTGGGCGGTGGCCGGCGGGCTGGCGGCGGGTTTCGCGGGCGCGGTTGCCGAAGGCTTGGGAAGCGCCGCCGGCGGCTTGGGCGGGGCACCCTGCGCGAGGGCGGCGCCGGCAAGGAAGGCAAGGACGAGCGGCGCGGCGAGGGCCCGCACCAGGGTTGCGGGACGAACGGCAGCGGACATCTCAACTCTCCCGGGGGAACGCTTCCTTGGGGACGCTTCCTACGTATGGTCAACGTCTCGCCGCGTTCGGCGCCCGGCAACCCATCTGCCGGCCACTCTCCGCGGTCGTGGCGACGGTCGCGTGAAGTGACGGCAGGATAGGCCGGAATCGGTCCTGCCGCCATGACGATACGACGTCGATGCAACGTCGACGCGGTGGGGCGGTACGGCGGCGCGGCACGGCGGCGCGCATGACACGGAGGCGACACCGCGCTGTGGGGACCGGAGATTGCTGCGCCGGCGCCATTGAATAGCCGGGCGCGCTTAGGTATACGGGCCGTCACCCACGCGGGAGGCCTGACGGGACGAGCGCCCGACGGGCGCATTCCGATTCACATCGTGGCCGGACGCGGCCACAGAGACCAGAGGCATTCCATGTCGTCCACGTTCGAGACCGTCGCCAACATCATCGCCGAAACGTGCGACATCCCGCGCGAGAACATCACGCCGGAAAGCCACGCCATCGACGATCTCGGCATCGACAGCCTGGACTTCCTCGACATCGCCTTCGCCATCGACAAGGCGTTCGGCATCAAGCTGCCGCTGGAAAGCTGGACCCAGGAAGTCAACGAGGGCAAGGCGACCACCGAGCAGTATTTCGTGCTCAAGAACCTGTGCGCCCGCATCGACGAGCTGATCGCCGCCAAGTCCGCCTGAGCGGACTGGCACGGCATACGAGCAGGCGCAGGCAGGATATGCGGCTCGAATATTTCCAGATGGTCGACAAGGTGCTGGCTCTCGATCTCGAGGCCCGCACCCTTCGCACCGCCAATACCGTGCCGGACAAGAGCCCGATCTTCGAAGGGCACTTTCCGGGCCATCCGCTGCTACCGGGCGTGCTGCTGTTCGAGATCATGGCGCAGAGCTGCGGCATGCTGCTGCTGCGGCTGCACAATTACGACCGCATGGCGTTCCTCGCCTCGGTCGACAAGGGCAAGCTCCGCACCTTCGTCACCCCCGGCCAGGTCATCGAGGTGTTCGCCGAGATGGTGCATGACGGCTCGGGCTTCGCCCGGCTGAAGGCCGAGGGCCGGGTCGAGGGCAAGCTCGTGTGCAATGCCGAGGTGACGCTCAAGACCATGCCGTTCCCGGCGCCCGAGCTGCGCGGCTATCTCCTCGAAACCGCCGAGCGCATCGGCATGCCGATGGACGCTCCGGCCGAACTCGGCTCGTCCGCCCCGGCGAGCGCAGGAAACCTTACGCATGTCTAAGCGTCGTGACGTCTGGATCACCGGCATCGGGCTCGTCTCGTCGCTCGGTGAAGGGCTGGAGGCCCACTGGGCGGCGCTGAACGAGGGCAAGCCGGTGGTCGACGAGACGGGCTTCGCGCCCTATGTCGTCCACCCTCTTCCCAAGATCAATTTCGATACGCAGATCCCCAAGAAGGGCGACCAGCGGCAGATGGAGGCCTGGCAGCGCATCGGCACCTATGCCGCCGGGCTGGCGCTCGATTCCGCCGGCATCAAGGGCAACAAGGACATTCTCGGCAACACCGACATGGTGGTGGCGGCCGGCGGCGGCGAGCGCGACCAGTCGGTCGACGGCGCCATCCTCACCGAGATCGAGAAGCAGCCGAAGCCCGACGTTTTCCTGAACGAGCAGTTGCAGTCCAACCTGCGCCCGACGCTGTTCCTCGCCCAGCTGTCCAACCTGCTGGCCGGCAACATCTCCATCGTGCATGGCGTCACCGGCTCCTCCCGCACCTTCATGGGCGAGGAAAGCTCGGGCACCGATGCGGTGCGCATCGGCTTCTCGCGCATCGCCGCCGGCACCAGCGAGATCGCCCTGGTCGGCGGCGCCTATAATGCCGAGCGGCGCGACATGCTGCTGCTGTTCGCGCTGAAGCAGCTCGCCAAGAACGCCCCGTGGTCGCCGGTGCTCGCGAGCGCCAATGGCGTGCCCACCGGCTCGGCCGGCGCCTTCCTGGTGCTGGAATCGCCCGAGCACGCCACGGCGCGCGGCGCCAAGCCGATCGCCAAGCTTTCCGGCGTCTGGTCCGAGCGGGCGCGGCGCGGCGAGGACGGCGCCGTCGAGGCGACGCTGGCGACGATGATCGCCACCGCCCGCGGCGACACCGCCGAGGGTACCGCCATTCTTTCCGCCGCCTCGGGCGCGCCGGAGCCGACCAAGGCCGAGGCCCTGGTGCTGGGACGCGCCGGCCTGCCGGTGCGCTCGGTGACCGACCGGGTCGGCCACGGGCTGGAAGCGCAGATGCCGGTGGCGCTGGCGATCGCGGCGCTTGCCGTCTTGCAGGGCCGGCTGTTCCCGCCGCTTGCCGGCGAGGCACTGGAAAAGCCTTTCGATGCACCGCTGAAGCGTGTCATCGTCACCGGAGTGGGGCATTGGCGCGGGGAAGGCGTGGCGCTCGTGGAGCAAGTCGACTAGAGCCCGTTCCGCAGAGGAGAGGAACCTCTGCGATCCGAACGGACCTCGCCGACCAACTCTAAAGCGTTTTCTTATCGACCGGATGCAACCAGCTGATCGATAAGGGCTAAAACCGCACGTGGAGCGCAAGCTCCCGAGGAGCACATCATGGCGTCCTATACCGACAAGGCCGGTCGGCCGATCGTTGTCGTCACCGGCATGGGCCTGGTGACGTCGCTCGGCCAGGGCAAAGAGGACAACTGGGCCAAGCTGACCGCCGGCAAGTCCGGCATCCATCGCATCACGCGGTTCCCGCTCGATTCGATGCGCACCACCATCGCCGGCACGGTGGACTTCCTCTCCGAGAGCGGACGCACCGCGCCGGATCTTTCCGAGCAGCTGGCGCAGCTGGCGGCGGACGAAGCCATCGCCCAGTCGGGCATCGGCTCCAAGGGCAACTTCCCCGGCCCGCTGTTCTGCGCCGTGCCGCCGATCGAGATCGAATGGCCGCAGCGCCGCATCCTCGCCCAGGAAGCCTCGGCCAACGGCCCGGTGACCTATGACGACCTGCTGCGCGCCGCCGAGACCCACGAGCACGGCGCCTGGCACGAGCGCTTCCTCTACGGCTCGATAGCCGACCACCTCGCCGACCGCTTCGGCACCCGCGGCCAGCCGATCTCGCTCTCCACCGCCTGCGCCTCCGGCAACACCTCGATCCAGCTCGGCGTCGAGGCGATCCGCCGTGGCGATTGCGACGCGGCGCTGTCCATCGCCACCGACGGCTCGGTGACGGCGGAGGCGCTGATCCGCTTCTCGCTGCTCTCGGCGCTGTCGACCAATAACGAGGTGCCGGAAGCGGCGTCGCGTCCGTTCTCCAAGAACCGCGACGGCTTCATCATCGCCGAGGGCGCTGGCGCGCTGGTGCTGGAGAGCCTGGAACACGCGGTGGCGCGCGGCGCGAAGATCCTCGGCGTGGTCGAGGGCGTCGGCGAGATGGCCGACAGCTTCCACCGTACCCGCTCGTCGCCGGACGCCAAGCCGGTGATCGGCTGCATGCGCGCGGCGCTGGCCGACGCCGTGGTGAGCCCGGACGAGATCGACTACATCAACGCCCACGGCACCTCGACGCCGGAGAACGACCGCATGGAGTTCACCGGCATGAGCGCGGTGTTCGGCGAGCGGATCGGCACTATTCCACTGTCGTCCAACAAGTCGATGATCGGCCATACGCTGACCGCCGCCGGCGCCATCGAGGCGGTGGTGTCGCTGCTGACCATCCAGAACGGCCGTATCCCGCCGACCATCAATTACGAAACGCCGGACCCGGCCATCCCGCTCGATGTGGTGCCGAACGTCGCCCGCGACGCGCGAGTGAACCGGATCATGTCGAACTCCTTCGGCTTCGGCGGGCAGAATGTGTGCCTGATCCTTACGGGCGAGCCGGCGTGACGGGTGTCCTCCTAGCGCCGATGATTGTTCTCGCACCGCCTGCTCCCTCTCCCCGTGGGGGAGAGGGTCGGGGTGAGGGGTTTCGAGCACGTCATATCCTGTTGGCGGCCCTCCCCCCTCACCCGGCGCTGCGCGCCGACCTCTCCCGCGAAGTCGAATGTTTCCGACTTCGCTCGCCTGGCGCATCGAATGCGGCAACAGCCGCATTCGATGCGGGGAGAGGTGAAGGAAGCGCGACATGACGGCTCCCCGCATCCTCGTCACCGGCGGCGGGCGCGGCGTCGGCGCCGCCATCGTGCGGGCGCTGGCGCTCGGCGGCTTCGAGGTGGCCTTCACCATCCGCACCGCCATCGCCGAGGCCGAGGCGCTGATCGCCGCGATCAAGGCCGAGAAGCCGGATGCGGTGCTGGAGGCACGCCCGCTCGACCTCGCCGACCGTGGCGCGGTCGACGCCTTCGCCGCGCAGGTGGCGGAGGAGCCGCTGTTCGGCTTCGTCCACAATGCCGGCATGAGCTACGACACGCTCGCCGCCATGGTCGACCAGGACAAGGCCGAGCGGCTGATGCAGGTCAATTACTGGTCGTTCGTGAAGCTGGCCGGCGCGCTGATCCGCCCGATGTCGCGGGCGCGGGCCGGGCGCATCGTCGCCATCGGCTCGATCGCCGCCGACGTCGCCAATGCCGGCAACGCCATCTATGCCGGCTCGAAGGCGGCGCTGGGCGGCTATTGCCGTACGCTCGCCATCGAGGGCGCGCGGCGCGGGGTGACGGTGAACGTCGTCGCCCCCGGCTTCGTCGATACCGATATGCTGGCGCCCTACGCCGCCTACCGCGCCAATGTCGAGAAGCAGATCCCGGCCGGGCGTTTCGCCAAGCCGGAGGACGTCGCGTCGGTGGTGGCCTTCCTGCTCTCGCCCGGCGCGGGCTATGTCACCGGCGCGACGCTGCCGGTTGACGGCGGCCTCACGGCTGCTCTAGCCATCCAGCGCTGAATTTTACGATCTTCTGAAGGATGGGCCACGCCATGCGCGCGCTTCAACTCGTCTCCGACCGCCAGCTCGATCTCGTCGACCTCCCCGCCCCGGACGCCCCGGCGCCGGGCGAGGTGCAGGTCTCGATCAAGGCGCTGGCGCTCAACCATATCGACGTGTGGGGCTGGCGCGGCATGGCCTTCGCCAAGCGCAAGATGCCCCTCATCGTCGGCGCCGAGGCGGTGGGCGAGGTGACCGCCATCGGCGAGGGCGTCACCCGCTTCAAGCCGGGCGCGCGCGTCGCCATGTATGGCGCGCTCACCTGCGGCCAGTGCCGCATGTGCAAATCCGGCCGCGACAATCTGTGCGAAGAAGTCGCCGGCGTGATGGGCTTCCATGTCGACGGCTTCGCCCGCGACGCGCTGAACATCAAGGAGCGGCTCTGCGTGCCGATCCCCGACGGCATCGACTGGGTGGACGCCGCCACCGCGCCGGTCACCTTCTCCACCGTCGAGCACATGCTGTTCGACAATGCCAAGCTGGAGCCGGGCGAGACCATCCTCGTCCATGCCGCCGGCTCGGGCATCGGCACGGTGGCGATCCGCATGGCCAAGGAGATCGGCTGCACGGTGATCACCACCGCCGGCGACGACGAGAAATGCGCCAAGGCCGTCGCGCTCGGTGCCGACCACGTCATCAACTACAAGACCGACCGCTTCGAGCACGAGGTGCGCAAGATCACCAAGAAGAAGGGCGTCGACGTGGTGTTCGAGCATGTCGGCGCCGAGACCTGGAACGGCTCGCTGCTCTCCATGCGGCCCGGCGCGCGGCTGGTCACCTGCGGCTCGACCTCGGGCGTGTCGGTGAACATGAACCTGATGCAGCTGTTCCAGCGGCAATACCGCATCATCGGCTCGTTCGGCGCGCCTATCCGCGCCATCGCCGACGGGCTGACCCGCATGGCGCGCGGGGTAAAGCCGGTGATCGACAGCCAGTTCCCGCTGGAGGATTTCACCAAGGGGCTGGAGCGGCTGGAGACCCGCCGGGTGTTCGGCAAGGTCGTCATCACCTTCTGAACCGTCGGAGACACGGTTGGCGACCGACCTGTGAGCACTTCCCTGCCCTGGTACAAGCGGCTGCGCGACACCGTGCTCTCGGGCACGGTGTGGGCGCTGATCCGCATGCTGCGCGCGGTCAGCGCCGAGCGGGCGGCCGAGGCCGGCGCCTTCTGGGCCAGGCTGATCGGCCCGCGCACCTCCGTGCATCAGCGGGCGCTGCGTAATCTCACGCGTGCCTTCCCGGAGAAGAGCGCCGCCGAGCGCGAGGCGATCGCGCGCGGCATGTGGGACAATATGGGCCGCGTCGCCGGCGAGTTCGTGCATCTCGACCACATCTGGCAGTTCAACATGTGGGAACCGGCCAAGAGCCGGATCGAGGTATCGGGCGCGTCGCAGTTCATCGCCATGCGCATCGACGGCCGGCCGGCGCTGATCTTCACCGCCCATCTCGCCAATTGGGAGCTGCCGGCCATCGCCGCCGCCGCGCAGGGTCTGGACAGCGCGGTGCTGTTCCGGCCGCCGGACAACGACTTCCTCGCCGGGCTGCTGCTCAACCAGCGCGCCAAGGTGATGGGCAATCTGGTGGCCGCCTCGCATGTCGCGGTGTTCGAGCTCGCCACCGTGCTCGACCAGGGCAAGCATCTCGGCATCCTCGTCGATCAGGACCGGCGCGGCGGGCCTACGGTGGACTTCTTCGGCCATCCCTGCACCGCCAACCCGACCATCGCCCGGCTGGCGCGGCTCTATGAATGCCCGGTGCACGGGGTGCGGGTGATCCGCCTGCCCGGCGGACGCTTCCGCATCGCCTGCACGCCGCCGCTCGACCTGCCGCGCGACGCCAACGGCAAGATCGACGTCGACGCCTCGATGCAGGCGATCACCTCGGTGGTGGAAGGCTGGGTGCGCGAGCATCCCGAGCAGTGGACGTGGTTCTACCGCCGCTGGCGCGAAGCCTGAACGCGGCGCGGCGCGTGGAGCCGCGCCCTACCCTTCCGGCGCGTGGCAGCAGACGCACAGCTTGTTGCCGTCCGGATCGCGGACATAGGCGCCGTAATAATGCGGATGGTAGTGCGGGCGCAGACCTGGCGCGCCGGCATCGGTGCCGCCGCCGGCCAGCGCCAGCGCATGCCAGCGGTCGACCAGCGCCCGGTTCGCGGCGAGGAAGGCGATCATCTGGCCGTTGCCGGGGTCGTGCGCACCGTCGAACGGCCGGCCGACGAGGAAAAGCGGCCGGTCGGCATCCGGCGGCTTCCAGCCGGCCCACTGGTTCTGCGGCTCGGCGAATTTGAGATCGAGCCCGAGCAGCGCCATCAGCGGCGCATAGAAGGTCAGGGCGCGCTCATAATCGCTCACGCCGACACGCATATGCGAGAACATCGCCCCTCCCCCTGGCTTCTGGCCGGGGCCACGCACCGAACCTAGACAGCTTGTAGCGGACTACCTGCAACTTCGCCATGGCGGAGGGTGGCGATCTCCGCCATCAGCACGCCGTCGGAGGCACGGCGCAGCACCGAGGCGACCCGCGCCTCGCCTGCCGACGCGGGCAGCAGACGGGTGGCGACATCGATGCGGTCGCCGGCATCGAGATTGGCGTGGAAGCACACCGTCCGCTCGCGCACCGGCACGGCCGCTGCCGCCTTCCACCGCGTGGCGTGCAGCGCACGCTCGGCAATGGCGACATAGGCCGGAAAATACAGGAAGCCGGCGCCGTTGAAATCCTCCGGCGGACAGGGCGTGAAGCTGAACGCCTCCGCTTGCTCCGGCGCCTCGGCGAGCGACGGCACCTCCGGCTGGAGCTGCCCCCAATAGGGCAGCTCGGTGAGACCGGGCACCTCGACCCGGCAGACGCGCCGGTTCGAGCCGCCGTCGCGGCGGATGAAGGCCGAGACCAGCGTGACCAGCCCGGCAGCCTCGCCGCCGATCTCCAGAGCGTGCTGGCTGATCAGCTGGGTCCGCGTCAGCCGCCACAGCCAGGAGCGGATGACCAGCCCGTCATCCTCGCGCGCCAGATCGAGGCGGGCCGCCTCCAGCCGGAGCTGCCGGAAGGCGGCATAGACGCGGTTGCCCTCCCAATCCTCCACCGCCGAAGCGGGACGGCCGATGCGGGCGGCGAGCAGCTGCCAGTGCACGTCGCCGAGCTGCTTCAGCAGCCAGCTCTCCGACAGTCCCTGCGGCACCAGATGCGGCATGCCGAGCCGCACCACCGTCTCCCAGGCCGGTTCCATGACGAGGCGATGCGAGGGGGCGACGAGGCTCATGGCGCTACCCCGCCTGTGCCAGCAGCTGCCGCGGCGCGGCGACGGCGGCGGTGAAATGCTCGACTATATGCTCGGCATCGGCGGCGACGCCGAGGAAGCGGCCGGAGCCCCAGGTCCACAGCCAGGGCAGGCCGAGCACATAGAGCCCCGGCACCGCGGTGACGCCGCGCCGCTGCACCGGGTAGCCGGTGCCGTCGAAGATCGGCAGGCCGACGAAGGACCAGTCCGGCCGGAAGCCGGTGGCCCAGATCACGCTGGTGATCCCGGCCGCCGCGAGATCGAGCTCGGCCGGCTCCTCCGCCGGCTCCCATAGCGGGACATACACCGAGGCCGGCGGCGCCTCGATGCCCTTGTCGGCGATGTGGCGGTCGATCAGCGCGTTGATGCCGTTATAGACCTTGTCGGCGGCGTCGAGATTGGCCTTGAGGTCGGCGGCGAACCGCATCCGCCCGCCGGAGACGCCCTGCACCCGGCCATAGAGCGCCATGCCCTCCAGCGCGAAGCGGCGCAGATCGATGTCGCGGCCGCCCTCGCGGCCGGTGAGGTAGTGGTTGGTGTCGTGGCGCTTCTTACCCATGCCGTCATCGGCGATGGTGATGTTGTACTGGCCGATGTCCCACAGCCAGTCCACGACGTCGCGGCCGCGATAGAAGCGGGCGCAGCGCGGCGCGTTGCCGGTGGCGAGATGCACCTTGCGGCCGGCAAGGTGCAGATCCTCGGCGATCTGCGCGCCGGACTGGCCGGAGCCGACCACCATCACCGCGCCCGGCGGCAGCGCCTCGGCACTGCGGTAATCAACGGTATGCAGCTGGAGAATGTCGTCCGGCAGCCGCTCGGCGGCGCGGGGAATGGAGGGCGTGCCATAGAGGCTGGTGGCGAGGATCACCGCATCGGCGGTGAAGCTGCCGGCCGAGGTCTCGACGCGAAAGCCGGCCTCGTGCCGCTCCACCGCGGTGACGGCGGTGTGTTCGAGGAGCGGCGGCTTCACCTTGGCCTTGAAGCGGTCGAGATAGGCGAGGATCTCGTGCTTCACCATGAAGCCGTTGGGATCGTCGCCGTCATAGGGATGGCCGGGCAGCTGGCACTGCCAGTTGGGGGTGACGAGGCAGAAGGCATCCCAGCGCTCGTCGCGCCATTTGTGCATGGCGGTCTTCTTCTCGATGACGAGATGATCGATGCCGGCGCGGGACAGATGGAAGCTGGCGGACAGGCCGGCCTGGCCGCCGCCGACGACGATGGCGCCGTAATGGCCGCCATTCTGCACGGTGCGGGAAGTCATCGGGCGGATCCTTCGGGAAGGAGGAAGCGGAGGCAGGCGACTTGCGCCTGCGGCTGATCGGCGAAGGCGGCGGCACGGCTCTCCAGCCGTGCCAGCTGGCCGAGCGCCAGCGAGCAGGGATGGCCGTATCGGGCGGCCACCCGATCGGAGGCGATGGTGAGCGCGGTGCGGGCGCGGGCGATGAATTCGGCCAGCGGATAGACCTCGCCCTCCTCGAAATGGTCGCGGATGACCAGCGAGGGCGAGTAGCACTCCTCTGCCGAGCCATCGGGCCAGGCGATGCGGAACCTCATCTCAGGCATGGAGCGATCTCCGGGCTATCTCCGCGAGGCGGGTGTAGAGGGGAAGGTGCGCGCGGGCGACGCGCATCCAGTCGTGGCGGGCGGCGACGCCCAGCCCGCGCGGGGCGAAGGCGTCGCGGACGCCCGGCCGCAGCGCCAGCGCCATGGCATCGGCGATCGAGGCCGGGCGAAGCGGGTCGCACCAGATCGCCTCGTCCGCGGCGAGATATTCGGTGAAGGGCGCGATATGCGAGACGATGACCGGCACGCCGCAGGCCATCGCCTCCAGCACGCACAGGCCGAAGCCCTCCTTCACCGAGGCGAACACCAAGGCGTCGGAGAGCCGGTAAAGCCGGGCCATGTCGGCATCGGCGAGCGGCCCGGTGACGTGGACGCCGTGCGCCCCATGGAGCGCCAGCATGGCGCGGAACTCCTCCCGATAGGCGCCGTGATCGAGCAGCGAGGCGCCGCCGGCGACGATGAGCTCGGCATCCGGCCGCAGGGCGCGCAATTGCAGGAAGGCATCGAGGATGCGCAGCGTGTTCTTGCGGGCCTCGATGCCGCCGACCGCGAGGAAGACCGGGCCGGCACCGAGGCCGAGCCGGGCGCGCAACGCGCCCTCCCCGCCATCCGGCTGCGGGCGGAAGCAGGCGCTGTCGACGCCGTTGCCGGAGAGATCGGCGGCAAGCCCATAGACCTCGGCGAGATGCGCCTGCCACAGGCGGCTCACCGTGAGCCAGCCATCGGCGGCGCGGATGGCGCGCTCCTGCAGGGCAGCGAGGCGCGGATCGGCGAAGGCATCGATATGGTGCACGGTGCGGACGAAGCCGGGAATGCGGCCGCGCGCCTTCAGCGTCGCCAGCGCATTGCCGGAGATGCCGTCATGGGCGTGATAGAGGTCGAACCCGTCCGTTCCCGCCGCCTCGAAATGGGCGACGTAATCGGCGATGCGCTGCTCGACCATCGCGGTCATCCCCACGGGCGCCGGACCGACCTCGAAGGCCACCGCCTCGCAGCGCGGCCGGCGGAAGAAGCCGGTGCCCTTGGCATCGGGGGCGTGCAGCACCGGCCGATGGCCGAGGTCGGCCAGCGCCTCGCACAGCTGCATCGCATGCACGACGCCGCCGCGCGGATTGGTGGAGTGAGACAGCACGGCGATGCGCAGGGAGGCCGCCATCACGCCATCTCCTCCTGCACGGCGCCGAGTCCCATCAGCCGCTCGGCGGCATGGTCGCGGATGAGGGCGCGCTGCGCGCCGCTCGCCACGCGCACCATATGGCCGGCCGTCACCATGCCGATGGCGGCCGCCGAAATCGCCCGCCCCGCGATCAGGGTGAGGATCGCCTCGACGTCTGCCGGCGCCGCCGTGAGCAGGAAGCCGAAGCTCGGGAAGCTCCTGAGCCAGCGCGACAGTTCGACGCCGGCCGGCAGCGGGATGGCGTCGAGGTCGATGTCGATGCCGACGCCGGAGCATTCCGCCAGCATCACCGCCGTACCGACGAGGCCGGCCTGGCTGATGTCCTTGGCCGCGCGGCTGAGCCCGCGCTCGGCGATCTCCGGCAGCAGCGCGAGGTCGCCGCGCAGCCGCTCGGGAGGCGCGGAGAGCGCCGCCTGCCAGTTGTCGAACGGCTCGCGATATTGGCCGCGCAGGTCGATGGCGGCGATCAGCACCTCGCCGGGGCGGGCGTCGAAGCTGGTCAGCAGCCGCTCGCCGGCCCGCCCCAGCACCGCCACCGCCAGCTGCCCCTGCGCGCTGTGCAGGTTGGAATGGCCGCCGACGATCGGCACGCCATAGGCGTGGGAGGCCGCCCGCATGCCGTCCAGCACCGCCGCCGCGCCCTCCGCATCCTTCGCCCACACCGCGTCGACCACGGCGAGCGGGCGCCCGCCCATGGCGGCGATGTCGGAGAGGTTCACCATCACCCCGCACCAGCCGGCGAACCACGGATCGGCGGCGACGAAGCCGTTGATGAAGCCCTCAATGGCGAAGAGCAGGTGCCCGTCGCCGTCCGGAATCGCCGCGCAGTCGTCGCCGACCGGCACGTTGTTGGGGCTTTGGGCGCCGGCAAGCCCGAGCCGCGCGGCGACCTCGCCGATCTCGGCCTTGGCCTTCAGCCCGGCATTGGCACGCAGCTCGTCGACGAGGGCGGCGAAGGTGGCGGTGTCCATGTCACGCCGCCTTTCGTGGCAGGGCGGTGAAGCCCCATTCCGGCGAGAAACAGGGCGGGTAATGGTTGAGGTCCGCCTGCATGCGGAAATGCCGGCGGCCATGCAGCTCGACCTCCTCGACGATGCGCCAGTGCAGCCGGCGGAACAGCACCGCGTTCTGCTCCTGCACATGGGCGAGGAAGGTGGTGCAGCCCATGGCATGGGCGGAGGAGACGGCGAGCCTGATCAGCGTCGCGCCGAGCGCGCCGATGCGGCGATAGTCGGCCTCCACCGCCAGCCGCGAGCCCCACCACAGGCCGGGCGCCTCCTCATGGATGCGCACGGTACCGACCACCCGGTCGGCCGCCACGCCGAGCATGGCGAGCGCCACGATGGGAACGGCATAGTCGTCCACCGCGTCGCGGTCATCGCCCCTGAACAGGGCCTGTTCCTCGCAGAACACCGCCCGGCGCAGCGCATGGGCGCCCTCGCGCTCCCAGCGCGAGGCGGCGAACTTCACCTGATAGGCGCTGGAGACGAAAGGCTGCGGAACCGGGGTGCCACCGTCGATGATCATGGCGCCAGCCTCCGCTCATAGGTGGCGAGCGCCGAGCAGGCGCCGCAGCGGCCGCAGCCGGCCTTGATATCGGTGGATTTCAGCCCGCCCTCGACCAGCATCTTCGACAATGGCGCCAGGATGGCGTTCATGAACGCCGAGGACGGCGTCGGGTGGCTCTCCAGAGGCGTGCCGGAAATCGGCACGAAGGGCACCACGAACGGATAGACCCCGAGCGCGATCAGCTTCTCGCTTATGGCGAGGATGGCTTCCGGCGTGTCGCCGAGCCCGGCGAGGATATAGGTCGACACCTGCCCGCGGCCGAACACCGGCACCGCCGCCGCGAAGGCTTCCATATATCTCTCGACCGACACCTGCGCCTTGCCGGGCATGATGCGCTGGCGCACCCCCTCGGTGACGGCTTCCAGATGCATGCCGAGCGCGTCGGCGCCGGCGTCCTTCAGCCGCGCGAACCAGCCGAAATCCTCCGGCGGCTCGCTCTGCACCTGCACCGGCAGATCGACCGCCGCCTTCACCGCCCGCACGCTCTCGGCGAGGATGGCGCAGCCGCGGTCGTCGCCCTTCGGCGTGCCGGTGGTCATCACCATATGCTTGACGCCGTCAAGCGCGACGGCGGCCTTCGCAACCTCGGCGAGCTGCGCCGGCGTCTTGTGGGCGATGGTGCGCCCGGCCGCCAGCGACTGGCCGATGGAGCAGAACTGGCAGGTCTTGGTGCGGCTCTGGTAGCGGATGCAGGTCTGCAAGACCGTCGTCGCCAGCACGTCGCGCCCGTGCAGCACGGCGATCTTGCTGTAGGGGATGCCGTCGGCCGTGGTGAGATCGTAGAAGCGCGGCCGCGCCGGGAAGCTCACCTCGCCGACCTTGCGGCCGTCGCGGATGATCTGGCTGCGGCCGGCAGCGTCCGGCTTCTCGACCACATAGGGGCTGTCGAAGGCCGGCGCGGTGTGGACCGGCACCATCACCGTCATGCCGTCGAGCGTCAGCGCCTTGTGATCGGAGGGGCCCGCCCCGCCGCGCCGGCTCTCCACTCCCGCCCGCGGGTCAGACAGCCGCGCGCCGAAGGATTGCAGCTCGCTGATCAGCAGCTCGGTCGGAAGATTCGTCGAAGTCACGCTGGGCAAAGAGCTCGGATCGTCCATCGGAGAGGCTCCCGGCTTCGGGTTGCGAGGGGAAGGCGCCATCGAGGTGCAGCGGCTGGGCGGGGCGGGGATCGAGCACGAGATGCAGGAGCTCCGGCCGCGCGTAGTGGCCGACCGAATCCATCATCCGCTTGCGCTTGGTGATCAGGCCGAGATCGAGATCGGCGACGAGGAGGCCCTCGCCCTGCGTCAGCGGCGGCACCACATGCCGGCCCTCCGGCCCGACGATGGCGGTCATGCAGCCGCCGCGCAGCGCGTTCTGCAGGCCTGGCTCGGGAGTGACCGAGGCGATCTGCTCCTCGGTGAGCCAGCCGGTGGAATTGACCACGAAGCAGCCCGATTCCAGCGCGTGGTGGCGGATCGTCACCTCGATCTGCTCGGCGAAGATCGGGCCTACCAGCGAGCCGGGGAACTGCGCGACGTGGATCTCCTCGTGCTGCGCCATCAGCGCGTAGCGGGCGAGCGGGTTGTAGTGCTCCCAGCAGGCCAGCGCCCCGACCCGGCCGGCGGCGGTGTCCACCACTTTCAACCCGGCGCCGTCGCCCTGCCCCCAGATCATCCGCTCATGGAAGGTGGGGGTGAGCTTGCGGCGCTTGAGCTTGAGCGTGCCGTCGGCGTCGAACACCAGCTGGGTGTTGTAGAGCGAGCCATGGTCGCGCTCGTTGATGCCGAGCACGATCACCATGGAATGGCGGCGGGCGGCGGCGGCCACCGCCTCGGTCTCGGCGGAGGGCACCGCCACCGCCTGGTCGTAGAGCCGCAGATGCTCGCGGCCGGAGAGCACCGGCGGCAGCACGAAGGAGAAATACGGGTACCAGGGAACGAAGGTCTCCGGGAACACCAGGAGCTTCACTCCCTTGCCCGCCGCTTCCGCGACGGCGTTCAGCACCTTCTCCATGGTGCCTGCGCGGGAGGTCAGGTCCGGCGCGATCTGCACCGCCGCGGCGCGTATGGTCTGGCTGTCGGTCATCGTCGCTCCTTGTGGAAGGGGCCGGCGGGCAAGCCCGCCTGCGCCCGGTGGCCATCCCGGCTCAGAGCGTCCAGGTGTCGAGGATGACGGCGTTGGCGCGCTTGTGGAGCAGCACCACGTCGAGCACGTCGAGCGGGCTGATCGGCGTGATGCCTTCGATCAGCGAGGGCTCGCCATGGCCGTACAACGCCTGCAGCGCGAAGCGGCAGGCATAGACCTTGCCGCCCTCGGCGATGAACTTCTTGATCTGGTTGTTGAAATTCTGATGGCCGGGGAAGGCTTCGTCGCCGATCTTCGGAAAGCCGCGCTGCACGCCGAGCAGCACGCCGGGACCGTAGAGCAGCACCGAGGTCTCGTAGCCCTTGCGCTGGAGACGGGTGGCCTGAAGCAGGTTGACGAGGCCGATCGAGCCCTCGAAGGCGACGGTGTGGAAGGTGACGAGCGCCTTTTCGCCGGGTTCGGCTTTGACGTCCTCGAACAGCTTCTCCTCATAGTCGACGAAGAAGTCACCGGCCTTGTGGGCGGGATGGGTCACGGCGGGCATGGGTCGCTCCTTGTTGCGGTTCGCCCGGAAGGGCATGCAACAGGAGAGCAATGGACGTGCCAACAATGAAGCAATCAACTTTGCAATCAATATTGGTATTATTGTATGTTCTATACAGTCAATAACTCCTGAGATACGATCAATTCCAGTCGCCACCATTGGCGCGCGGTGCGCCACCCTGCCGAAATGTGCCGCAGCGCCGGATGCAACAATGTGAGGTCAATCGGGGCGGTGGCAGGTGACAGGGATGGCGGAAGGCGATAGGCAGCCGGCCGAGGGTTACGAAGGGCGGCGGCTGACGCGTGTGCCTCCTTGCTCCCTCTCTCCGCCGGGGAGAGGGAGAGAAACAGAAGAGGGCCGATGAAGGACTGGGTGCCGCAGATCGAGGGGCGCGAAGGGCCGCGCTATCTCGCCATCGCCGAGGCGATCGCCGCGGACATCGCCGCCGGCATCCTGGTGCCGGGCGACCAGCTGCCGCCGCAGCGCCGGCTGGCCGCGACGCTCGGCGTCGACTTCACCACCGTGGCGCGCGGCTATGTCGAGGCCGGCAAGCGGGGGCTGATCGAATCCACCGTCGGGCGCGGCAGCTTCGTGCGCAAGGCGGTCGCCGAGGCGAAAGCCCCTGCCCCGCAGCGGCTGCGCGCCGCCGACTTCTCGATGAACATGCCGCCCGAGCCGGACGATCCCGAGCTGATCGCCCGCATGCAGGACGGCTACGCCGCGGTGGCGCGCGACCTGATGCCGCTGCTGCGCTACCAGGGCTTCGGCGGCTCGCCGCTCGACAAGGACGCCGCCTCCGCCTGGCTCGGCCGGCGGGCTCTGGTACCGGCGCAGGAGCGCATCTTCATCACGCCCGGCGCGCATCCGGCGCTGGTCGGCATCTTCTCGCTGCTGGCCAAGGCCGGCGACACCGTGCTGGCGGAGGCGATCACCTATCCCGGGATCCGGGCGATCACCGCGCAGCTGGAGCTCACCCTCGCCGGCGTCGAGATGGACGCCGACGGCATCGTGCCCGAGGCGCTGGAAGAGGCGATCCTGCGCCACCGGCCCAAGGCGCTCTATCTCAACCCGACGCTGCAGAATCCGCTGACCATCACCACGCCGGAACGCCGGCGCACGGCGATCTGCGCCATCGCCCGCCGCCACGGCCTGCCGATCGTCGAGGACGACGCCTATGGCTTCATCGCCGCCTATGGCCCGCCGCCGCTGGCGGCGATCGCGCCCGACATCTGCTGGCACATCGCCGGCCTCGCCAAATGCATCGGCGCCGGGCTGCGGCTCGCCTATGTGGTGGTGCCGGACGCCCGCGCCGGCTGGTCGTTCAACGCCGCGATGCGGGCGGTGGCAGTGATGGCCTCGCCGCTGATGGCGGCGGTGGCGACGCGCTGGATCGACGACGGCACCGCCGACACCATATTGCGCTTCATCCGCGCGGAGACGGCGGCGCGACAGAAGATCGCCGCTCGCTTCTTCGAGCCGGGCACCTATCTGTCGGATCCGCTCAGCTTCAACATCTGGCTGCCGCTGCGCAATGGCTGGAGCTGCCCGGCCTTCGCCGCGCATGTGCGCAGCACCGGCATCGGCGTGGTGGCGAGCGACGCCTTCACCGTCGGCGGCACGCCGCCCGAGGCGGTGCGCGTCGGCCTCGGCGGGCCGGTGAGCCGCGCCCAGCTGGAGCGCGGGCTGGAATTCATGGGACATACGCTCGAGGTCTCGCCGGAGATGGCGGCGAGCTACTACTGATCGCCGGCCAGCCGGGCCATCGGCGCCCGTCACCGCCGGCGACCAAGGAAAAGGCCGGGCATGCGCCCGGCCTTTCTATCCCGTCGCGGAGGTCTGACCGGTTCAGCGGCCGCGCTTGAAGTCGTTCCAGGTCTTGGTGACCACGCGCTGCACCTTCTGCGGATAGGTGGTGACGGTGAACAGCTTTTCCTGCGTCGTCTTGTCCGGGTAGATCGCGGGGTTTTCCAGAATGTCCTTGCTCATGAACTTCTGGGCGCCCTCGCTACCGCTGGCATAGGAGATGTAGTCGGCGTTCTTGGCCGCCACTTCCGGCTTCATCATGAAGTTGATGAAGGCCAGTGCCTCCTCCGGATGCGGCGCGTCCTTCGGGATGGCGAAGTTGTCGAACCACATCAGCGCGCCCTCCTTGGGGATGACGTACTCGATGTTCACCGGCGGCTTGCCGGTCTTCTCGGCGGCTTCCTCGGCACGGGTCTTGGCCTGGAAGACATCGCCCGACCAGCCGGTGGCGAGGCAGATGTCGCCGCCGGCCAGCGCGTTGATATAGCCCGACGAATCGAACTTCTTGATGAAGGGACGGATCTTGCCGAGCAGCTTGCCGGCTTCCTCGATGTCCTTCGGATCCTTGGAGTTCGGGTCCTTGCCGAGATAGCGCAGCGCGGTGGGGATGATCTCCTCCGGCCCGTCCAGCATGTAGACGCCGCAATCCTTCAGCTTGGAGAGGATCTCCGGCTTGAAGACGATGTCCCACGAGTTCAGCGGGATGTCGCCGAGGCGCTGCTTCACCTTGTCGACGTTCATGCCGATGCCGGTGGTGCCCCACATGTAGTTGACCGCGTACTGGTTGCCGGGGTCGTAGACCGCCAAGCGCTCGGCGATCATCGGCCACTGGTCCTTGATGTTCGGCAGCTTGGCCTTGTCCAGCGGCAGGAACACGCCGGCCTGGATCTGCCGCTGCAGGAAGGAACCGGTGGGCACCACCACATCATAGCCGGTCTTGCCGCCGAGGAGCTTGGTCTCCAGCACCTCGTTGCTGTCGAACACGTCGTAGCGGACCTTGATGCCCGTCTCCTTGGTGAACTCCTCCAGCACCGACTCATCGATATAGTCGGACCAGTTGTAGACGTTGACGACCTTTTCCTGCGCGCTGGCGGGGCTGATCGCCAGGGCGGCCAGGAAACCTGCCGCGACGGTCGCGAGTAGGCGGGCCATTTTGGTGTTCTCCTTCGGGAAGGTAAGCGTTGAACAAGGCGCTTTGGAACAGCGGACCGGTGACGGTCCGTTTGCGATCAGGCCAAGGCTAGTGGCTCGCCCCGGCCTGCTCAAGTCGTCATCGTGCCCATAACGTAAGCGTCAGAAAACCTGCGGTCGATCCTCATGATCGGCCACAGCGCTCCAGGCCGCCGCCGGCACCCCGGAAGCTGACGCGATTCCGTTGCGAGCGGGTGACCCGACCCGATCGGAGAGACGGCGCCAGGCCCGGTCGCGTCGCTCAAAGATAGGTCTCGTATTCCAGCGGGTTGATGCTGCGCTGGAAAGCCGAAAGCTCGGCCTGCTTCATGATCGCGAACACCCGCTGATATTCGGCGCCATAGGCGCGGCCGACGAACTCCGACGCGGCGAAGCGGCGGATCGCCTCGCCCATCTCCGGGCTGAGCAGCGGCGTCTCGGTGCTGTAGGCATCGCCGACCAGCGGCGCCGGCGGTTCCAGCCTGCGCTCGATGCCTTCCAGCATGCCGCCGAGAATGCCGGCGAGCACGAGGTGGGGATGCGCGTCCGCCCCGGCGATGCGGTGCTCCAGCCGCCGCGCCTTGGGCGGGCCGTTCGGCACCCGCACCGCCACCGAGCGGTTGTCATAGCCCCAGGAAATGCCGGTCGGCGCATAGCTGCCCGGCACCAGCCGGCGATAGCCGTTGAAGCCCGGCACGTAGAACAGCGCAGTATCGGCCATGGTGGACAGCAGGCCGGCGGCGGCGTGACGCAGCAGCGCCTCGCCCTCCTCGCCCCTGCCGAACGCGTTGGTGCCGGCACGGTCCATCAGGCTGACATGCACATGCATGCCCGAGCCGGCGAAATCCAGCAGCGGCTTGGCCATGAAGCTGGCCCGCAGCCCGTGCTTGCGGGCGACGCCGTCGATGAGGCGGCGCAGCAGAATGGCATCATCCGCCGCCGCCATGGCGTCGATGCGGTGATAGAGGTTCACCTCGTACTGGCCCGGAGCGGCCTCGGAGATCACCGTATCGGCCGGCAGGCCCTGGATGCGCGCGGCTTCCCGCACCTCGTGCAGCAGGCCGGCATAGGCGTCGAGATCGGACATGGCGTACATGTTCTGCCGCGCCAGACCCTTCGCGGGGAACACCGGCTCCGGCGCCCCGTCCGCTCCGGGCTGCTGCTTCATCAGGTAGAATTCGATCTCGAAGGCGACGCAGGGCGACAGCCCCAGCGCCGCCAGCCGCTCGACCTGGCGCGCCAGCTTGTGGCGCGGGTCGAGCTCCCATGGCCGCTCGCCGCCGCGCCCATCCGCCGCGTGAAGCGGCTCGTGCATGGTGATCATCACCTGCGCTGCCGGGCGCGGCGACCACGGCACCGGCGTCAGCGTGCCCGGCACCGGCCGGCAGATGCCGTCGCGGTCTCCGGTCTCCATGTGCAGGCCGGTCTCCATGACCTCCCGCCCCCAGATGTCCAGCCCGAAGATCGAAAGCGGGATGGCGACGCCGTCGGTCCAGATCTTGCCCCCGGCGCTGCCGGGGATCCATTTGCCGCGCAGCACGCCATGAGTATCGGGCAGCAGCACTTCGACGATATCGGGCAGCCCCTCGCGGGCGACATAGGCGCCGAACTCGTCGGCACCGGGCGAGGCGGCAATCGTCGGGATGGTTTCAAGATCCGCGACCGGCGCGGCTTCAGTGGACGGCATGATGGCTTCCGGGTGATGCCCTGTCTGATTGTGGTCATGCCGCCGGCGGGTTGGTCAAGACGCGCGAGGCGCCACGCCGTTCCCCGCCAGCGGCGTTGAAGCCTTTGTGCCATGCCGGCGGGCTTGACGCACGCAAAATGTGATCACATTGTGCGGTCAGTTAGGAGCCCGCCGACCATGACCCTGCCGAAGACCACCGCTGAGCTGCGCGCCCTCGACGCCGCGCACCACCTGCACCCCTTCAGCGACACCAAGGCGCTCAACGCCGAAGGTTCGCGCGTCATCGTCAAGGCGGACGGTGTGTGGCTGACCGATTCCGACGGCAACCGCTATCTCGACGGCATGTCCGGCCTGTGGTGCGTCAATGTCGGCTATGGCCGCGAGGAGATTGCCGACGCGGTCTCGAAGCAGCTGCGCGAGCTGCCCTATTACAACACCTTCTTCAAGACCACCCACACGCCGGCCATCGAGCTCGCCGCCAAGCTGGCCGAGCTGACGCCGCCACAGTTCAACCGGGTGTTCTTCACCGGCTCCGGCTCGGAATCCAACGACACGGTGATCCGCCTCGTCCGCCGCTATTGGGACATCAAGGAGAAGCCGGAGAAGAAGGTCATCATCTCCCGGCGCAACGCCTATCACGGCTCCACCGTGGGGGCCGCCAATCTCGGCGGCATGGCGCCGATGCACACCCAGAACGTGGCGCTGCCCGGCGTCGTCCACATCGCCCAGCCCTATTGGTGGGGCGAGGCGCGTCAGGGCGAGACGCCCGACGAGTTCGGCCTGCGCACCGCCCAGGCGCTGGAAGCCACCATCGACGCGCTCGGCGAGGACCGCATCGCCGCCTTCATCGCCGAGCCTATCCAGGGCGCCGGCGGGGTGATCGTGCCGCCCGCCACCTACTGGCCGGAAATCGCCCGCATCTGCCGCGAGCGCGACATACTGTTCGTCTCCGACGAGGTGATCTGCGGCTTCGGGCGCACCGGCTCGTGGTTCGGCTGCGAGACCTTCGGCACCAAGCCGGACCTCCTCGTCATGGCCAAGGGCATCACCTCCGGCTACATGCCGCTCGGCGGGGTGATGGTGGCCGACCGCGTGGTCGAGGTGCTGCTGGAAGGCGGCGACTTCAACCATGGCTACACCTATTCCGGCCATCCGGCCGCCTGCGCCGCCGCGCTCGCCAACCTCGCCATCATGCAGCGCGAGAAGCTGGTGGAGCGGGTGGCCGACGATATCGGCCCCTATCTCAAGGCCAGGTGGAGCACGCTCGCCGAGCACCCGCTGGTCGGCGAGGCGCCGATGCTCGGCATGGTCGGCGCGCTGGAGCTGACGCCGGACAAGGCGGGGCGCCGCAAGTTCCCCGAGGTCGGCAAGGTCGGCACGCTGGCGCGCGACTTCTCGTTCAAGAACGGCCTGGTGATGCGCGCGGTGCGCGACCGGCTGATCATCGCGCCGCCGCTGGTGCTCTCGCATGGCGAGGCCGACGAACTGGTTTCCCGCGCCAAGAAGACGCTCGACGACAGCTGGGCGGAGCTGAAGCGCTGGGGCTGGGTGGGCTGATCGGCCCAGCCGTGCTTCAATGCCGACTGACCTTGGGGAGGCTATGCCGATGAACGCGCCTTTCGTTGCTTCCGAGCAGGGCGGCATCGATCCGGCGCGCGTCACCGCGTTGCGCGCCGAAGCCGAGGCGCTCTATCTCGGCACCCGCCCGAAGACACGGGCGGCGGCCGGCGCGGCGGCGCACCTGTTCGAAGGCGTGCCGATGCACTGGATGAGCGACTGGTCGACGCCGGTGCCGCTGGTGGTGGCGGAAGCGACCGGCGCGCGCCTCGTCGATATCGACGGCAACACCTATGACGATTTCTGCCTCGGCGACACCGCGGCGCTGTTCGGCCATGGGCCGGCGCCGGTGCGCCGGGCGCTGATCGAGCAGGCCGCGTGCGGTCTCGCCACCATGCTGCCCAGCCCGGATGCGGCTGTTGTCGGCGACCTGCTGGCGGCGCGCTTCGGCCTCGGCAAGTGGCAGATCGCCACCACCGCCAGCGATGCCAACCGCTTCGCCATCCGCGCCGCCCGCGCGGCGACGGGGCGGCCGCGCATTCTGGTGTTCGATGGCGCCTATCACGGCGCGGTCGACGAAACCTTCGTCGAGCTCGACCGCGCCGGCCGGCCCGCCAACAAGGCCGGCCTCGTCGGCGAGCCGCGCGACCTCAGCGAGCTGACGCGGGTGGCGCCGTTCAACGACCTCGACGCGGTGGAGGCAGCGCTCAAGGACGGCACGGTCGCCTGCGTCATCACCGAGCCGGCGATGACCAATTGCGCCATGGTGCTGCCGCAGCCGGGCTTCCATGAGGGCCTGCGCGAACTCGCCCGCCGCCATGGCACCCTGCTGCTGATCGACGAGACCCACACGCTCTCCACCGGACCGGGCGGCTATAGCCGCGCCTTCGGGCTGGAGCCGGACCTGTTCGTGGTCGGCAAGGCGATCGCCGGCGGCGTACCGGCGGCGGTGTGGGGCATGAGCGAGGAAGTGGTCGCGCGGCTGAACGCGGCGCGGGCCAGCGTGCCGCCCGGCCATTCCGGCATCGGCACCACGCTGTCGGGCAGCCCGCTGCAGCTCGCGGCCTTGCGCGCGACGCTGGAGGAGGTCGCGACGGAAGCCGCCTACGCCCACATGAACGCCACCGCCGACGCCATGCAGGCAACGCTCGACACGGTGATCGCCAGGGCGGCCCTGCCCTGGCATGTCGCCCGCTGCGGCGCCCGCGTCGAGGTGGTGCGGGCGCCGCGCCCCCTGCGCAACGGCGCCGAGGCGAAGGCGGCGCATTTCGGCGCCTTGGAGGCGACGATCCACCTCGCCATGCTGGTGCGCGGCACGCTGATCTCGCCGTTCCACGACATGATGCTGGCCAGCCCGTCGACGGCGGCGGATCAGGTCGAGCGCATGGGCCGGGCTATGGGCGAGGTGCTGGGGCGGCTGGCCGGGTAGGCGGCAGCCTCCCGAGGAGCAACCTCCCCTGCGCTGACTGGCAGAAGAATCGCTTCAATGTCAGTGCCTTGAAGCGCGATCCTGAAGCGAAACAAGAGAAGCCGTGACGCGTTCCTTGTGCGGCTCAGCCCTGCTCGGTGGGAAAGCCGGCTTCCTTCCAGGCGAGGATGCCGCCCGCCATGTGGCGGTGCAGATCGTGACCGGCCGCCTGCGCGGCGGCGGCCGCCTTTTGCGAGCGCTGGCCGGAGCGGCAAGAGAACACCAGCGTCTTGTCGCCGGGATCGGGCAGCGCCGCGGCGTCGAAGGTAGAGAGCGGGAACTCGACGGCGCCGGGAATGCGCTCGGCGGCAAGTTCGTTCGGCTCGCGCACATCGACGAGAAGGATGGTGCCGTTCTCGAGACCGGCCTTCACCTCGTCGACCGACAAATGTTCGATCACGCCACCGAACGGATTGGGCTGCATCGCGCGCACTCCTTGCAACTGCCTTGGACCTAATCCCGCCGGGGCGGCGACGCAAGCCCCGCGTCCCGCAACAAGCCTGCGTCCCGAGAACGGAGCCGCGCGGCGTCAGGCGCTACGCGGACGCGCCGCCACCACGCCGGCCACCAGAAGCCCGCCGCCGACCAGCACCAGCATCGGCGGGATTTCCCGGAACAGCAGCGCCGCCAGGGCGGTGCCGACCAGAATCTGCAGCAGCATCACCATGGAAATCACCCCGGCCGGCAGCCGGCCGAGGGCGAAGGTGGTGAGCCCCTGCCCGCCGGCATGCACGATGGCACCCAGCGCCGCCACCGCGAGCAGCCCGTCCATGCCCGCCGGCATGATGCGCTCGCCGGCCGCCAGCGCCCAGACGAGGCACATCACCATGCCCACCGCGCTGGAGAGCAGCGCCGTCATGCCACCGCCGAGCGCCGGCCGACCCGGGCTCGGACGGCGCAGAATGCGCACGAATAGCATGTAGAAGGCATAGGCCAGCGCGCCGCCGACGCAGAACAGGTCGCCGACGACGCTGCCCGGCCGGCCGCTGCCGCCAAGGCTCGATCCGACGATGAGCGCGGCGCCCGCCAGGGCGAAGCCGAGCGCCAGCAGCAGGCCGCGCGTCGGCCGCTCGCCGAGGCACATCCAGCCGAGCGCGAAGACGAAGATGACGTAGAGATTGCCGATCAGCACGCCATTGGCGGTGCTGGTGCGGGCGAGGCCGGCATGGAACAGGATGAGGTCGGCGCCGAAGGCGATTCCGGCCGCCGCCACCAGCAGCATCTGCCGCCAGGTGAGACGCGGCGCGGTCTGCGCCCGGATCCGCGCATGCAGCCGCGCCTCCCGCCGCTCGGCCAGCGCCCACAGCGCGGTAGGCCCAAGCGAGAAGAACAGCCGCCAGAACCCGATCGCCGCCGGCCCGACATCGGACAGGCGCACCAGAATCGGCGAGAAGCCGATGATCGCCGCCGCCAGCAGCACCGCCCCGAATGCCTGCCGGCGCAGTCGCGCCTCGTCCGCCGCGACCGCTATCGGGGACAGCAACGCAGTATCGTCCACACCTGTCGGCGACAGGGCGGCGGAGATGGGAGGAGGCGGAGACATGAGCCGGCTCGGAAGGTTCCAGGTGGAGTGGATCGGCCGGTGCCCCGGCTGCGAGCAATCTGCTCGACATATGGGCATCCGTTGATCTGATTTTGCCCTAGCACGATGCATCAGGATCGTGAAAACGAATTTAATTTGTGAATGGATGAGCAAATTTGATAGTATGGCCGAACCTGAACGCCCGGATCTCACCATGCGTCATCTCGATACCGAATCGCTCGGCATGCTCATCGCCGTGGTCGACAATGGCGGCTTCACGGCAGCGGCGGAGCGGGTCGGGCGCACCCAGTCGGCGGTCTCGGCGCGCATCGCGCAGCTGGAAGAAAATCTCGGCGTGCGGCTGCTGGAGCGCTCGCGCCGCGGCATCGCCCTGACCGAGACCGGCGAGCGGCTGGTGGCGCATGCGCGCCGCATGCTCGCCTTCGAGAGCGAGGCGCTTGCCGACCTCAAGGGCGGCACCCCTGAGGGCAGCGTGCGGCTCGGCATGCCGGACGATTATGTCGACGCTTATTTCACGCCGGTGATCGCCCGCTTCGCCGCCGCCTATCCGCGGGTGGAGATCTCCATCCGTTGCGACCTCTCCAAGACGCTTGAGCCGGAAGTGGAGCGCGGGCAGATCGACGTCGCCTTGTTCACCCGCGACCTCAGCCGGCCAACCGGCGAATTGCTGAAGCGCGAGAAGCTGCTCTGGCTGGCCGCCCGCGGCCATCGTCCGGAGCGGCAGGATCCGCTGCCGCTGGCGCTGTTTCCCACCGGCTGCCGCGCCCGCCCGCATATCGCCGCCGCGCTCGACGAAGCCGGGCTGCGCTGGCGGGTCGCCTGCACCTCGTCCTCGCAGGGCGGCATCTATTCGGCGGTGGAGACCGGGCTGTGCCTTACCGCAATGGCCGAATGCGCGGCACCGCCGGAATGGCGCCGCCTCGGCGCCGGCGAAGGCCTGCCGCCGCTGCCGGATCTGGAGATCGGCATGCTGCTGTCGCCGAACGCCTCGACGGCGGCGCGCCGGCTCGCCGACACGCTGCGCTCCGCGCTGGCGGCGCCGAGTGCGGTGGCGGCGGCGTGAGGCGAGGCCGCGCCTGAATTCAGCGCGCCACCTTGAAGCCGGCGAAGCCCTGCGCCACCGGGAACACTTGCAGGCTGTTGATGTTCACGTGCCGCGGCACGGTACAGCAGAAGAAGATCTGCTCGGCGATGTCCTCGGCGGTGAGCGCCTCGATGCCGTCATAAACGGATTCGGACTTGCCGGCGTCGCCGTGGAAGCGGACCAGCGAGAACTCGGTCTCCACCATGCCCGGCTCGATATTGGTGACGCGCACCGGCGTGCCGAGCAGATCGGCCTGCAGGTTCAGCGCGAACTGCTTCACGAACGCCTTGGTGCCGCCATAGGCATTGCCGCCCGGATAGGCGTAGTCGCCGGCGACGGAGCCGGTGAACACCACATGGCCGGCGCCGCGCTCCACCATGCCCGGCAGCACGGCGCGCACGGTGTAGAGCAGGCCCTTGATGTTGGTGTCGACCATGTCCTCCCAGTCCTTCAGGCTCGCCTTGTGGGCGGGGTCGAGGCCGAGGGCGAGGCCGGCATTGGCGAAGACGATGTTGATGCCGGCAAAGGCCGGCGGCAGGCCGGCAATGGCGGCGACGAACGCCTCATTGTCGCGCACGTCCACTTCCAGCGGCAGGAGGTTCGGACCGAGCTCGTCGCGCAGGGCGATGAGACGGTCGGCGCGGCGGCCGGTGGCGATCACCTTGGCGCCGGCGAGGACAAAACGCCGCGCCGTGGCCGCGCCGATGCCGGAGGTGGCGCCGGTGATCAGAACAACGAGGGTCGAAGGATCGAGCATCTGGTAGCCGGACATGGGGCGCCTCCTCTTGCTGCACCGCACATAGCGCGGTGCCGGCGCCGCGTCCACCGCCCGGCGGCATCAGGCATGCGCGGCATTAAGACTTCGTTCTCCATTCCGCCAAGTCGCCTCTCCGACTACCGGCTGCCGCAGCGGGGCCACGCTGACGCCATGATCCTCGGCGACAAGAAAACACTTGCACGAGCGGACACATGGCCGAAAAAGGGTCATGTGTTCCGGAGCATGGCCGGCGCGGGCGTAGCAGGAGTTTGAAGTCCATGAAGTTCACCGCCGTCGCCGCCGTCTCAGCCGCCGCGATCCTGCTTGCAGGATGCAGCACCGCGCTGGACGGATTTGGCGAACACAAGACCGCGGCGGTCGACGCCAACACGATCACCCCCGCCCCGACCGGCGCCGTGGAAAGCGCGCCGGTGCCCTCGCCTGCCCCGACCGGCGCCAGCGCCGCCACCGCCGGCGATGCGGTGACCCCGCGCCAAACCGCCAGCGCCGCGACATCGGTGCCGCTGACCCAGCCCGCCGCCTCCGCTCCCGGCGGCGTCGCCTATGCCGAGCCGGGGGCGACGCGCACCCAGCTCGCCGGCAACTGGAGCTTCAGCTGGGACAATGGCGCCAAGAGCTGCAAGCTGACGCTTTCCACCGAGCGCGGCATGTCCGGCTTCGCCGCCAATGCCGATGTCGGCTGCCCGAACGACATCTTCATGACCAAAGGCTGGGATGTCTGGGGCAGCGAGATCGTGCTGCAGAATCATCTCGGCAAGGTCACCGCCCGGCTGCAGCCCGCCGGCAACGGCCATTATGACGGCGTCGCCACCGGCGATGGCGCCAAGGTGTCGCTCAGCCGCACCTGACGGCCGGCATGCCTGCGTTCTTCCGGGCATTTGTGAAACAAATAAGACAGTATTCGAAATAAATCCTCAGCCGCTTCCGCCAGTCTTCGTCCACTGTCGAGGTGTTGGTAATAACACGTCGTATTCACGAAGCTGGGAACCAGCTATTAGTTCGTGCGTTATCGGCGACGCTGGCTCATGCTGGGCATGAGAAAAGCTGATTGATTCGCGGTTCCGATCGGAGGCGGTCATGCTGGGGAATGAGGGAACGGTGCCGACGGGCGCGACACGGGACGACGAGCCCTTGCGGGCGCTGTCGATCGAGGAGCGGGCGACAGCCCCCGCCTTGCCGCGCCGGATGCCCGAAATCCCTTCCGTCGCCGCGCTGATGCGCAGCCATCTCGACATGGCGCGCCCGCGCAGCGATGCCGAAGCACTGAAGATCCTGCGCCAGGCGTTTCCGGCGGCCCCGCTTGCCGCACGCGTCGCCGCCATGGCCGACCGCGCGCGCTGACCGCCTTTTTCTGCCGGCCATCGGCCCGCCGGGCGCCCCGAGACGATCGGGGCGCCGTCTTCAATTGAGCTGTTCCGGACGTCCCTCGGCCGTCTCGCCGGCATGAGCCGGCGGAAAACCGGCGGCCTTCGCGGCCTTGAGCCGGGCCTCGTGCTCGCGGGACAGGCGGGCGAAGCGCAGCGCCGAGAAGGGCAGCGCCGCCAGATAGGCGACCGACAGCACCGACAGCACCGTCCACGGCCAGGTGACCAGCACCGCCACGAACAGCACGATGCAGACGAAGAGCGGCAGTACCGCATCGCGCGGGATGCGGCTGCCAAGCTTCTTGCCGGAATAAGCCGGCAGCTTCGATACCATCAGCAGCGCGATCACCAGCGTGTAGAATGCCGCGACCGCCGGCGAGGCGACGAGGCGCGGCAGGCCGATCAGCTCGATATAGACCGGCAGCAGCACGCAGATGGCCCCGAGCGGCGCCGGCACGCCGGTGAAGAAATCGGCGGCGAAGGCCGGGCGGTTGGGGTCTTCCAGCATGACGTTGAAGCGGGCGAGCCGCAGCGCCGCGCAGATGGCGAAGGCAAGCGCGGCGATCCAGCCGATCGAGCCGAGTGATTCCAGCCCCCACATATAGAGCACCAGCCCTGGCGCCACGCCGAAGCAGACAAAGTCGGACAGGCTGTCGAGCTCGGCGCCGAAGCGCGAGGTGCCCTTCAGCATGCGGGCAAGGCGGCCGTCCATGCCGTCGAGCACGGCGGCCAGCACGATGGCGCCCAGCGCCAGCTCCATGCGCCCCTCGATCGCCATGCGGATGCCGGTGAGGCCGGCGCACAGCGCCAGCAGCGTCACCAGGTTCGGGATGAGGATGCGCGCCGGCACCGCCTGGAAACGCCGGCGCGGCGGCTCGGGGGCATCGGAATCGGGCTCGAAGGGCACGAAGAAGTTCGACATCGCTCCGTCTCGCTCACATCTGGCAGGCACCGGATCGGCCCGGGCTGGTCCTGCGCTCAATCCACCCGAAAGGTCAGGCCGCCGGCCGCCGCGGCATCGGCCAGCACGGTCTCGCCGGCCACGGCGCGCTGCCCCTCGGCAACCAGCGGGGCGATGCCGGCCGGCAGATACACGTCCACCCGCGAGCCAAAGCGGATCAGCCCGAAGCGCTGGCCGGGCGCCAGCAGGTCGCCTTCCTGCTTGAAGCCGACGATGCGTCGCGCCACCATCCCGGCGATCTGCACCACGCCGATGCGGCCCAGCGCGGTGTCGAGCACGAGGCCGTTGCGCTCATTGTCCTCGCTCGCCTTGTCGAGATCGGCGGACAGGAATTTGCCCGGCTTGTAGGCGATGCGCTCGATGCGGCCGGCCAGGGGCGACCGGTTCACATGCACATCGAACACGTTCATGAAAATGCAGATGCGCGACATGGGTTCCACGCCGAGGCCGAGCTCCGGCGGCGGCACCGCCGGCCCGACAAGGCAGACCCGCCCATCGGCAGGGGAGACCACCAGCCCCTCGCGCAACGGGGTGACCCGCTCGGGATCGCGGAAGAAATAACAGATCCACACGGTGATCAGCACCGCGATCCAGCCGAGCGGCGGCAGCAGCCACAGCAACAGCAGCGCGACGGCGATCCCTATCAGGATGAAGGGATAACCCTCGCGGTGGATCGGCACGAGGCCGCCGCGGATGGAATCGATGACCGACATGACGTCTCCCGCACAAAGCTGAGGCACAGGTAGTGCCGCGCGGGGGGCACGTCAAATCGCCGCCGGCCGCCGGCACGCGGGGCCACCCGGCGCGGATGGGGCAATGACGCGCAGCATGAGCCGGCGCAGCCGCCCCACCCGCCGGAAACCTTCCCCTTCGTCAGGCGGCGGCGTCGGTGTCCGCCGGGCTGTCGAGGTCGTCCTCGCCGCGCGACAGCGTCGCCTTGGCCTCGTCGACCTCGCGCTGACGCTGCCACATCGAATGGTACAACCCGCCCCGCGCCATCAGCGCGGCATGGGTGCCGCGCTCGGCGATGCGGCCATGCTCCAGCACGATGATCTCGTCGGCAGACACCACGGTGGAAAGCCGGTGCGCCACCACCAGCGTGGTGCGCCCGCGCGAGATGCGCTCCAGCGCATCCTGGATCTCGCGCTCGGTGTGGCTGTCGAGTGCCGAGGTCGCCTCGTCGAGCAGGAGGATCGCCGGATCCTTGAGGATGGTGCGGGCGATGGCGACGCGCTGCTTCTCGCCGCCGGAGAGCTTCAGCCCGCGCTCGCCGACCTCGGTGGCGTAACCCTTGGGCGTGCGCTTCACGAAGCCGTCGATCTGCGCCAACTCGGCGGCGCGCTCGACCTCGGCGTCGGGCGCGCCCGGCCGGCCGTAGCGGATGTTATAGGCGAGCGTGTCGTTGAACAGCACCGTGTCTTGCGGCACCATGCCGATGGCGGCGCGCAGGCTCTCCTGCGTCACCGTGCGGACGTCCTGGCCGTCGATGGTGATGCGGCCGGAGGCGACGTCGTAAAAGCGGTAGAGCAGCCGCGAGATGGTCGACTTGCCGGCGCCCGACGGGCCGACGATCGCCACCGTCTGCCCCGCCGGCACCTCGAAGGACACGCCCTTGAGGATCTCGCGCTCGGGATCGTAGGAGAAGCGCACATCCTCGAAGCGGATGGCGGCACCCTTCAGCACCAGCGGCCGGGCGCCGGGCGCGTCCTTCACCTCCGGGTTGCGGGCGAGGATGGCGAACATCGCCTCGATGTCGATCAGCGACTGCTTGATCTCGCGATAGATCATGCCGAGGAAGTTCAGCGGCTGGTAGAGCTGGACCATCATGGCGTTGACCATGACGAAGGAGCCGACCGACTGCCGCCCGGCGCGGATATCGAAGACGCACAGCACCATCACCGCCGTCAGGCCGAGGGTGAAGATCACCGCCTGCCCGGCGTTCAGCCAGGCCAGCGAGGTGTGGGTGTGGATGGAGGCGCGCTCATAGCGGGCCATGGAGCGGTCATAGCGCTCGGCCTCCCATTTCTCGGCGCCGAAATACTTCACCGTCTCGTAGTTGAGCAGGCTGTCCACCGCCTTGGCGTTGGCATCGGTGTCGCTCTCGTTCATCGAGCGGCGGATGTTCATCCGGTACTCGGTCATCACGAAGGTGAACAGCGTGTAGGCGCCGATCATCGCCACGGCGGCGGCCGCATAGCGCCAGTCGAACTGCCAGACGAGGATGACCACCACCAGCGCGAATTCGAGGATGGTCGGCGCGAGGTGCAGCACCAGCATGCGCACGATGGTCTCGATGCCCTCGCGGGAGCGCTCCAGCACCCGCGTCAGCCCGCCGGTCTTGCGCTCCAGATGGAAGCGCAGCGACAGCGCGTGCATATGCTCGAAGGTTTCCAGCGCGAGGCGGCGCACCGCGTGCATCGCCACCTTGGCGAACAGGCCGTCGCGCCACTGGGTGAGCGCCGCCATGGCGATGCGCGACAGGCCGTAGCCGAGCGTCAGCACCACCGGGGCGGCGATGATCAGGCTGACGGCATCGGTACCGATATGGGCACCCTCGCCTTCCGCCACCGCGTCCGTCGCCCATTTGAACAGGAAGGGCGTCGCCATGGTCGTCAGCTTGGCGGCGACCAGCAGCAGGAGGCCCCACAGCACGCGGGCGCGCAGATCGAGCCGCTCGGCCGGCCACAGATAGGGCGTCAGCCCCTTGAGCGCGACCAGCAGGCTGCCGCGCGGCGGTTCGTCGGGCTTGGTCGTGCGGCGCGACTGGGCCGTGCCGGCCTCGGGTGCGGACATGGGATGTTCCGGGTGATCAGGAGCCGGTCGGCATTTCGCCGGCGGACGCTGTGGAAATAGGGAGTTCGGCCGCCGATTCCAAGCGTTCGGCGGCGGGAGACCCGGCCGGACGCGGCATGGGAGGGTTGCAGCTTTCGAGGGTGTCCGTCGCGGCGGGCGCCATCGGCAGGGCGGCCGCAGCCGCCACTTGCGCCAGCAGCCCGGAGAATTCGGCGGCAAAGGCGGCGAGATTGCCGCGGTCGAGACAATAGCAGGAGCGCGGCCCTTCGACCGTGCCGGCAATGAACCCGGCCTCCTTCAGCACCTTCAGATGCTGGGAGACGGTGGACTGGGCCAGCGACAGCCCCCGCACGATCTCGCCGCACAGGCAGGTGTCGCGCGCCGCCAGGGCACGCAGGATCGCGAGCCGTGCCGGATGGCCGAGCGCGCGCAGGCGGGCGGCCAGAAGCTCGTCAGGGCTGGGGATATTTTCCGTCATCGTTCATCGTCGATAGACGATGATTGCGGCATTGGGAAGACACTCGCGTGCGCCGCGAGGCCCGGCCCTCACCTCGGCGCGGCGCGCCCCAGCTTTTCATAGCGCTTGACCACCCGCTCGCGCTTCAGCCGCGACAGCCGCTGCAGCCAGAAGATGCCGTCGAGCTGGTCGATCTCGTGCTGATGGCAGACGGCGCGCAGGCCCTGGGCCTCCTCTTCATGGAAGGTGCCGTCGAGATCCTGAAAGCGCAGCCTTATCTTCGCCGGGCGCTCGATTTCCTCGGTGGCGCCGGGCATGGAGACGCTGCCCTCGGCGTGACGCTGGGTCTCCTCGGACACCCAGACCAGTTCCGGATTGATGTAGAGGCTGGGCTCCGGGTCATCCGGCAGTTCCAGCACCACCACCCGCAGCGGCACTCCGACATGGCCGGCGGTGATGCCGATGCCCGGCGCCGCCCGCAACGTGTCGACCAGATCGAGCGCAAGTCGCCGCAGTTCGTCGTCGAATGCCGTCACCGGCATGGCGGCCGTGCTCAGGCGACGATCGGGAAACATTACGAGAGGTCGAGCCGTCATCACGCCACCTGAAATTCGCTGCTTTGCGCCTCCATGCCATCGATGCGGTGATTCCGCACCGTCTCACCCCGCGCCGCGGCGGCGCCGCCGCTTGACGGCCCCGCATTGCGCTGCATCATGGAGGCATGACCAAGATCAAGAGTTTATGCGTTTATTGCGGGGCGGCCAGCGGGGACGACTCCATCTATCTCGAATCCGCCATGGAGCTGGGACGGCTGCTGGCGCAGGAAAACATCCGCCTCATCTATGGCGGCGGCGGTGTCGGGCTGATGGGCGCCACCGCCCGCGCCTGCGCCGAGGCGGGCGGGCATGTCACCGGCATCATCCCGGATTTCCTGATCGGCAAGGAGCAGGCATTCGAATACGCCCACGAGCTGATCGTCACCCGCGACATGCACGAGCGCAAGCGGCTGATGTTCGAGCGTGCCGACGCCTTCCTCGCCTTGCCCGGCGGCATCGGCACGCTGGAAGAGCTGGTCGAGCAGCTCACCTGGGTTCAGCTGAACCGCCACCGCAAGCCGGTGATGGTGCTCAATATCGCCGGCTTCTGGGATCCGCTGCTGCGGCTGTTCGAGCACATGCAGGGCACCGGCTTCGTCAATGTCGCCCGGCCGATCCGGATGCTGGTCGCCCACAATGTGCGCGCGGTGATGCCGAAGCTCGCCGCCGCGCTGGCCAATGTGCCGGAGACCGAGCTGCACGGCGAGGCGATGGAGCAGGTGCTCGACCGGATGTGAGACGCGGGGCGCGCGCCGGCCGCTCAGCCGCCGGCGGCCCCACCCGTCAGCTTCTTCTCGACCGTGGTATCGCCGAGCCAGACCGCGCCGCGCAGCACCGAATTGCGCTGGCGGGCGACGTAGCCGCGCTTCTGGAAGAAGCCCAGCGCGGTGTCGCTGGCGTCGCAGGTCAGGCTCGTCGCCCCGCGGGCCAGCGCCAGCCGCTCGATCGCGTCGCACAGCACCGCCGCGACGCCCTCCCCCGCGACCTCCGGATGCACATAGAGCAGGTCGATGTGCTTGTTGTCGGCCAGGGCAATGAAGCCCACCACCTCGCCGTCGCGCTCGGCCACCAGGGTCAGGGCCCCGGCGAGCCTTTTGCCCAGCGTTTCCTCGTCGGCGACCACGGCGGCCCAGCCCTCCTGCTGGTCGGGATCGTAATCCTCGCTGGTCAGCTCGAAGATCGCCGCCGAGAGGATGGCCGCGAGCGCCGGCGTATCGGAGGGCAGAAACGGGCGCAGACTGGCGGCGGGCGGGCGCGTGCTGCTGTCGCTCAACGCTTCGCCTCCCAGCTGGTGGTGCCGTCCTTGTTGTCCTTCAGCGCCACGCCCTGGGCGAGCAACTCGTCGCGTATGCGGTCGGAGGCGGCGAAATCGCGGTTGCGCCGCGCGGCGATGCGCTCGGCGATCCGCGCCTCGATCTCGATTTCGGAAATCGCCAGCACCGGCGCGTGCGCGGCGCTCCACGCCTCGACGCGCGCCGCCTCGAAGCCGAGGAAGGCGAGCGTGCCGGCCAGCGCCTTCTTGCCGGCATGGTCCTTCAGCGCGTGCATCTCGGCGATGGCCTTCGGGGTGTTGAGGTCGTCGCACAGCGCCTCCAGCACCGCCGGTGCCGGGCGCGGATAGGCTTCGATGGCGGCGGCGTCGAACCACTGCTCCAAGGTCTTGGCGCTCTCCTCCAGCCCCTTCACCGTCCAGTCGATCGGCTGACGGTAGTGGGTCTTGAGCATGTTGAGGCGCAGCACGTCCCCCGGCCAATCGGCCAAAAGGTCGCGGATGGTGACGAAATTGCCGAGCGACTTCGACATCTTCTCACCTTCCACCTGCAGGAAGCCGTTATGCATCCACACCTTGGCCATGATGCCGGTGTGGAAGGCGCAGCGCGACTGCGCCACTTCGTTCTCATGGTGCGGGAAGACGAGGTCGATGCCGCCGCCATGGATGTCGAAGGTCTCGCCGAGATGCTTCCAGCTCATCGCCGAGCACTCGATATGCCAGCCCGGACGGCCGGGCGCGGCGATGCCGGCGGGAGACGGCCAGCCCGGCTCGCCGGGCTTGGAGGGCTTCCACAGCACGAAATCCATGGCATCGCGCTTGTAGGGCGCCACGTCGACGCGGGCGCCGGCGATCATGTCCTCCAGCGGCCGGTGCGAGAGCTGGCCGTAATCGGGCATGCCCGGCACCGAAAACAGCACGTGGTCCTCGGCGACATAGGCATGGCCGGAGGCGACAAGGCGCTCGATCAGCTCGCGCATCTCGGCGATGTGCTCGGTGGCGCGGGGCTCGACATCGGGGTGGAGCACGCCCAGCGCCTCGAGATCGTCGTGGAACTGCGCCTCGGTGGCGAAGGTCACCTTGGCGATCGCCTCGTTGAGGTCGAGCCCGGGATGGTCCTGCGCCGCGCGCGCATTGATCTTGTCGTCGACGTCGGTGATGTTGCGCACGTATTTGACGTGCGCCGGCCCGTAGAGATGGCGCAGCAGCCGGTACACCAGATCGAACACGATCACCGGGCGCGCATTGCCGATATGGGCGAGGTCATAGACGGTCGGGCCGCACACATACATCCGCACCAGCTTCGGATCGAGCGGCGCGAAGTTCTCCCGCTGACGCGTGAGCGTGTTGTAGAGCTTGAGCTCGGGCAGCACCGTGCCCGAATTGTCCGCTCCCGAAACTGCCGACATATGTTCGCCTTCCCTCAGGGCCCCCGTCCACTGTTGCACGGAGGCCGCGCCTCTTGTTCCGTTTGCACGGCCACGTCAAGGCCGTACCGCTGATCGGGCGAACCCGGTTGACGCGCCCGAGACCGGGAAGCTATCCACCGCCGCCGAGGCCGGCGTGCGGTTCGCTTGCGAACTTTAGCGTGGGCTTAAACTTTTTGTCGTCAGCTGCGTTGTCTGCTCGCTGCCGACGAGCTCCCCGCAAAAGTGCCCCGCCATGTCCTCCGTCATCTCCCCCGCCATCTCCCTCGCATCGATGTTCCGTCCCGCCCTTTTCGCCGCCGCGCTCTTCGCTATCGGCCCGGCCGTCGCGCCGGCCGCCGCCCTGGCCGAGACCGTGGACAAGATCTTTGTCGTCGACATGTCCGATGGTTATGGCGTCGACACCTGCGTCGCCACCGGCGGCACCTGCGGCCAGGCCATTGCCGATGCCTGGTGCCGCGTGCACGATTTCGAGCGCGCGGTGAGCTTCGGCAAGGTGACCAGCGATGCGCTGCGCATCTCGGTCGCCGCCAAGACGGCGCAGACCACCTGCACCGGCGGCTCCTGCCGGGATACCGTCGCCATCACCTGCCGCTGATCGCCCAAGCGGCGTCCGGTGAAAAAGGGCCGGCTGGACCGGCCCTTTTGCGTTTTCCACGCCGCTATTGCTTTTGCGCCACTATCGCACGAAGTCGCCGCAGCGCGGTGCCTCGGTCTGCGCTCCCCAGGGCATGACGGGGACGCTGGCGGTCGAGTTCTTCGGGCTGCCGTCGATCAGCTTGTCGGAATAGACCAGATAGACCAGCACATTGCGCTTGGCGTCGCAGCCGCGCACGATCTGCATCTTCTTGAAGATCAGCGAGCGGCTCTCGCGATACACCACGTCGCCCTGCTCGAACTTGCCCTTGAAGGCGATCGGCCCGACCTGGCGGCAGGCGATGGAAATGTCCGACACCTCCTCGGCCACGCCGAGCATGCCGGAAACCCCGCCCTTCTCGGGCACCGTGTAATAGCAGGCGACGCCCTCGACCATCGGATCGTCGATGGCATAGGTGGCGAGCTTGTCGTCGGGGGTGAGGAATTTCCACACCGTCGATTTCCTGAAGATCAGATCCGGCCCGTCGGCGCGTGCCGTGCCGTCGAGGCCCGGTGCCACCGCCGCCGCGAGGCCAAGCGCAACGGCGAGGATGAGGGCAGGAAGGCGGCGCATGTTCATGGACTTGTGTCTCCAAAGCCGGGGCCAGCGTGATATGGGGTGTGGTGCGGCGCACGCAACGCGCCGTCCGCCCCGGCGGCGGGCAATGCCGGCGCCAGCCGGTTCGGCAGGCCCGATCCGTCGGGTGTTTCCTTGCCTCTTGCCTTGCCGGCCGGATGCGGGTTCAAACTTTGGCCAATCTCGCCGTGCTTGTTGCGCGGAACCATGGATTGGCGCGCGGCATCGCGCGCCGCCCGAACGCGCAGGACAGAACCCACCGATGACGACCGCCAGTGCCCGCCGCTCCCGCGCCTCCGCCCTGCGCTCATGCTTCGCCGCGCTTGCCGTGCTCGCGCTCGGCGCGGACATCGCCGCGGCGCAATCCGATCCCGGCGCCTGCGTCCGGCTGGAAGGGCAGCTCGCCCAGCTCAACCGCGGCGATGGAAGCCAGCGCGATCTCGGCCCGGTCATCGCGCAGCAGCAGCAGGACATCGCCAACCTGTCCGGCCAGGTCCGCCAGCTCGGCTGCGACAAGCGCGGCTTCCTCATCTTCCAGCCGCAGCTGCCGCCGCAATGCGAGGGGCTGAACCGCCGGCTCTCCCAGGCCCGCTCGGCGCTCGACCGTACCATGATCGAGGCCCGTGGCCAGCGCAGCGGCAATGACGAACAGCGCCGCCAGCTGATCTATGCCCTGGCGCAGAACAATTGCGGCCCGCAATACCAGGCCGCGCTCGGTCAGTCGCGCGGGGCCGCCGCCACGGAGCGCCGGCCCCGCAACTTCTTCGAGCAGCTGTTCGGGGTGCCGCGCCAGTCGGAGGAGGACGAGGCCCCCTCGATCGACGCGCAGCCGCTGGAGATGGAGCTGCCGAAGTCCTCCAACTACCGCACCGTCTGCGTGCGCACCTGCGATGGCTTCTTCTTCCCGATTTCCTATGCCGCCACCGCCGCGAAATTCGCTTCCGACGAGGCGATGTGCCAGCGCCAGTGCCCCGGCACCGAGGCGCGGCTGTTCGTCTACCGCAACCCCGGCGAGGATATCGAGAGCGCGGTCAGCGTCAGCGGCCAGACCTACATGTCGCTGCCCAACGCGCTGCTCTACAAGAAGCAGTATTCCGCCGCCTGCTCCTGCCGCCCGGCCGGCAAGAGCTGGGCGCAGGCGCTCAGCAGCGATACCGACCCGACGCTGCGCAAGGGCGACATCGTGGTGACCGAGGACACCTCGCGCGAGATGTCGCAGCCGCGCCCGGCGACCCAGCCCGGCGCCGCGCCGGCGACGCCGCGTCCCGCCCAGCCGCCGGCGCAATAGCGCCGGGTCTGGGAGCGCCCCACGGATGCCGCCGGCGCAATAGCGCCGGGTCCGGGAGCGCCCCTCACGCATGCCGCCGGCGCAGATCGTCGGCGCCGGGGCGAGATTGCGTTCAGGCCGCCGCGCCGTTGAGGCGCGCATGCGCCCGCTCCCGCCCGATCAGCGGCAGCAGCGCCTTGAGCTCCGGCCCGCTTTCGGCGCCGGTCAGCGCCGCGCGCAGCGGGTGGAACAGCGCCCGGCCCTTGCGGCCGGACACTGGCTTCAGCGCCGCCAGCCAATCGGCATAGACCTCGCCGGTCCAGGGCGGCGGCGGCAGCAGGGCGGCCGCCTGGGCGAGGAAGTCCGCATCTTCGGGCGCGACCCGCGGCGCCACCGGCCCCTCGACCACTCGCCACCACAGCGCCGCATCCGCCAGGGTCGCCAGATTGCCGCGCACCGCCAGCCAGAACGCCTCGCCGCCGCCGATGCCGAGCGCGGCGAGCCGCGCCTCCACCGCCGGATAAGGCAGCACATGCAGCGTGCCGGCGGTCAGCGCGGCCAGATCGGCCGGATCGAAGCGCGCCGGCGCGCGGGAAATCGCCGCGAGATCGATGCGCGCCGCCAGCGCATCGAGATCGGCCGCCGGCTCCACCGCCAGCGAGGTGCCGGTGAACAGGGCGAGCGCCGCCACGGCGAGCGCCTCCTGGCCTTCCTCGCGCAGCGCCCGCAGCGACAAATGGCCGAGCCGCTTCGACAGGCCCTCCCCGCTCGGCAAAGTGAGCAGATTGTGGTGGCCGAAAGCCGGCACCGCCCCGCCAAGGGCTTCGATGATCTCGATCTGCACCGCGGTATTGGTGACGTGGTCCTCGCCGCGGATGACCCGGGTGACGGCCATGTCGATATCGTCGACCACCGAGGTGAAGGTGTAGAGATAGGAGCCGTCGGCGCGCACCAGCACCGGGTCCGACAGGCCGGCGGTATCGATGCTCTGGCGCCCGCGCACGAGATCGTCCCACGCCACCGGGTGCCCCTCCAGCCGAAAGCGCCAATGCGGCCGCCGGCCCTCGGCCTCCAGGCGCGCGCGGTCCTCGGCGGCGAGCTTTAGCGCCGCGCGGTCATAGACCGGCGGCAGGCCGCGCCGGCGGCGCGACAGGCGGCGGGCCTCCAGTTCCTCCTCGGTCTCATAGGCGGGATAGAGGCGGCCGAGCGCCTTCAGCCGCGATGCGGCGGCATCGTAGAGCGCCAGCCGCTCCGACTGCCGCTCGACACGGTCCGGGGTGATGCCCAGCCACGCCAGATCCTGCGCGATCGCCTCGGCGAAGGCGCGCGTGGAGCGGGCGGTGTCGGTGTCGTCGTAGCGCAGGATGAAGGTGCCGCCCTCGCGCCGGGCGAGCAGCGCGTTGTAGAGCGCGGTGCGGGCGTTGCCGACATGCAGCAGGCCGGTCGGCGACGGGGCGAAGCGGAGAACGGGGCGATGGACGGGCGCGTTGCTCATGGTGCCGCCTTATCGCCGAGGCGGAGCCAGCTTACAACCGCGCCGGCGCGTCACTGCCGTATCGAAAGCCCGAGATTCTTGGCCGCGTCCAGGTTCTTCGCCGCCGCGACACCGACAAGGCCGATCAGCCGTGCCGAATCGACATCGGCGCCCTTGAAGTCGGCGCCCGCGACATTGGCGCCGGTGAGGTCGGCGCCGGCGGCCTCCATGCCGACGAGCGCGGCATCCGTCAGATTGGCGCCCCGCAGATTGGCATGGCGGAGCTGGGCACGGGACAGATTGGCACCGGCAAGATCGGCGCCCTCCAGATTGGCCGAATTCAGCACGCCGCGCATGAGGCCCATGGACTGGTTGCGCATGTCGGCGCTGAAATCGGCACCGGAGAGATTGGCCCCGCCCAGATCGGCGCGGGAGAAATCGCCGGCGATGCGGGCGCCGGAAAGGTCGGCGCCGACCAGCCGGCCGTCCTGCATCTGCGTTCCGAACAGCCGGGCCTTCTTCAGGCTGGCGCCGGAGAGGTCGGCCTTCAGCATCCAGGCCTGATCGAGCACCGCGCCGTCGAGCCGGGCGCCGGAGAGATTGACGCGGTTGAGCAGCGCGGTCCGGAAATTCGCCCCGCTCAGGTCGAGGCCGGACAGATCGAGGCCGTTCAGCCGGCGCCCCGCCAGATCGACCGGCTGCCCCGGCCCCCCCGCGGCGATCAGCGCCTCGACATCGGCGCGGCTCAGCTCCGCCATCGTCATTTGCGGCGAGTTCAGATCGAGATGGCGCAGCATGTCCTGCGCCGTGGCCGGCGCAAGGGCGAGGCATCCGGCCAGCAACATAGCAAACCCGGTCACCCTCGCCGCCTTCACAGCGCCCCCCGCTCGGTTCGGGCCGCAGCTTCCGGCCGCAGCCCCTACAAACCACAGGCAGAACAGGTGATAGCACCAGCCCGCCCGATCGGTGCATCACGACTGCGGCAATGTCCGGCGGAGACTCAGCGCCGGCATGGCCGGCATAAGGCGCTACGCCGTCTCGCGGAACCGGTTGGTGATCGGGTAGCGGCGGTCGCGGCCGAAATTGCGGGAGGTGATCTTCACCCCCGGCGCCGCCTGCCGGCGCTTGTATTCGGCGATGTTCAGCATCCGCTCCACCCGTGCCACCAGTGCCGGCTCGAAGCCCAGCGCGGCGATCTCGGCCACCGGCATCTCCTTCTCGACCAGGCATTCGAGAATGGCGTCCAGCACCTCATAGGGCGGCAGGCTGTCCTGGTCCTTCTGGTTCTCGCGCAGCTCGGCGGTCGGCGGCTTGACGATGATGTTGTCCGGCATCACCCGGCCGGAGGGTCCCAGCGCTTCCGCCGGCTTCCAGCGGTTGCGCAGGTGGCAGAGGCGGAACACCTCGGTCTTGTAGAGGTCCTTCAGCGGGTTGTAGCCGCCATTCATGTCGCCATAGAGCGTGGCGTAGCCGGTGGACATTTCCGACTTGTTGCCGGTGGTCACCACCATCGAGCCGAACTTGTTGGAGATCGACATCAGGATGGTGCCGCGGGCGCGGGATTGCAGGTTCTCCTCGGTCACGCCGCGTTCGGTGCCGGCGAATAGCGGCGCCAGGCTGGCTTCGAGCCCCTCCACCGCCTCGGAAATCGGCACGATGTCATAGCGGCAGCCCAGCGCCTCGGCGACGCCGGCGGCATCCGACAGCGATTCGTTCGAGGTGTAACGATAGGGCAGCATCACGCAATGCACCCGTTCCGGCCCCAGCGCATCCACCGCCATCGCCGCCACCAGCGCCGAATCGACGCCGCCGGAGAGGCCGAGCACCACGCCGGGGAAGCGGTTCTTCTCGACATAGTCGCGCAGGCCGGTGACGCAGGCGGCGTAGTTGGCTTCCTCGCCAGTGATGAGCGGCGCGCGCGCGCCCTCCTCGCAGCGCCAGCCATCGGCCCAGCGTTCCCAGCGGGTAAGGCGCACCCGCTCCTGGAAATTGGGGAACTGCACGGCGAGCGAGCGGTCGGCATTGAGCACGAAGGAGCCGCCGTCGAACACCAGTTCGTCCTGCCCGCCCACCTGGTTGATATAGGCGAGCGGCAGTCCGCTCTCGACCACCCGGGCCACCGCGATATTGGTGCGCTCGTCATAGACGGTGCGGCGATAGGGCGAGCCGTTCGGCACCAGCAGCATCTCCGAGCCGGTCTCGGAGAGGCATTCGACCACATCTGCCGACCAGATGTCCTCGCAGATCGGCACGCCGAGCCGCACGCCCTTGAACGGGATCGGCCCCGGCATCGGGCCGGGCGCGAAGACCCGCCGCTCGTCGAAGGTGCCGTAATTGGGCAGGTCGACCTTGAAGCGCAGGGTGGATACCCGCCCATCCTCCAGCAGCGCCACCGCGTTGTGCAGCCTGCCGCCCTCGCGCCAGGGCGTGCCGATCAGCACCGCCGGGCCGCCATCGGCGGTCTCGGCCGCCAGCGTCTCCACCGCCGTGCGGCAGGCGGCCTGGAAGGCGGGCTTCAGCACCAGATCCTCCGGCGGGTAGCCGGAGATGAACAGTTCGGTGAACAGAATCAGCTCGGCGCCCTGCCCGGCGGCAAGGGCGCGGGCGGCGCGCGCCTTCTCCAGATTGCCGGCGACATCGCCGACGATCGGATTGAGCTGGGCGAAGGCGAAGAGAAGCTGGTCGGGGGGTTCGTTGGGCATCTGAGCGCTGGACATAGGCCTGATTTAATGGCTCGCCGGGGGCTCGGCAATCGGTGTTGCGCAATGCGGCATGTGGTTCATTGCGCCAGCACGGTTCATTGCGCCAGCGCGGTTCATTGCGCCAGCCGGGCCACGAGGGTGCGGGCGACATCGGCCCAGCTGCGCAGATGCATCGCCGCGAGCTCCGCCTCGCGTGCCCTGAGGTAGGCGCGGTCGCGGATCGGCTGCTCCAGCGCCTTCGCCATGGCCTCCGCGTCGGCCGGGTCGAAATAGTCCGCCGCCGGCCCCATGACCTCGGGGATCGAGGTGACGTTCGAGCACACGGAGAGCTTGCCGAACCACGCCGCCTCGCCCACCGGCAGGCCCCAGCCCTCGTAGCGGCTGGGATAGACGGTGAACAGGCAGGCCGCATAGAGCGCGGCGAGCTTGGCATCGTTGGGCCGATCGACCAGCACCACCTTGTCCTTCAGTCCCGGATGGCGGGCGATCGCCGCCTCGCGCCGCGCGGCCTGCCGGCCATGGGCGCCGGCGATGACCAGGGCCGGCAGCGCCTCCGGCCCGAGCCGTTCCGCCAGCAGGCCCCACACCTCCAGCAGCAGGTCGAGGTTTTTGCGCTTGTGGCCGAGCGAGCCGACGGTAACGACGAACTCGCCTTCCGGCACCACCGAGCGATCCGGCGTGCCGTCGAACGCGAATTCATGGGCGAGCGGCACCACGTCGATGCGCGCGACATGCCCGCCCATCGCCGCCACTTCGCGCGTGACCTCGTCCGCCGTATAGCGGGAGACGGCGAGGAAGCGCGTGGTCTGCCGCACCAGATGGCGGAACCAGTGCACGAAGGCCGGGTTCGGCAGCTCCTCGTTGCCGGCGGTGAGCGGGATGAGATCGTGGATCAGCGTGACGATCTCGACATCGGCACCCAGCGCCCGCAGGCGCTCAATATGCTTCGGCACCATCCAGGCCATGCCGAGCACTGCCGCGCGCAGCTTTTCGCCCGGTGCCAGATCGAGCGGCCGCAGCGCCCAGCCGGAAGCCGGCCCGCCGGCCGGGGCGCGCTCGGCGCGGGCGGCCCGCCAGTTCTTCAGCCGCCGGCGGGCGATGTGCCAGAAGCGGCGAACCGGCTCGTCGAAATGCCGGGTGCCGATGAAAGGCACGGGCACGCCGATCAACCCCAGCGCGACCCGCAGATCGACCGGGCGCGTCCAGCTGTCGTCGGCGAACAGCTTGGGGTCGATGGCGAGATAGGTCTTGCGGACGGGGTGATAGAAGGCGAGCGTCACCGGGATCTGCGCATCGGGCGCCGTGGCGTGGCGGGCGAGGCGGACCACCACCCGGATGATGCCGCCGATCCCACCCCCGGCGGAAATCAGGATCACCACATCGGTCAGATCGAGGAGGATGCGTCCGGCCGCCGCCGCATGGCCCGGGCGCAGGCCACGGGACGCCGCGCGGTCGGCCGGATCGTGGAGGGAGGTCTCGTGAGGCTGGGTCTCGTCGGCCATGGCGTCATCCGCGTCCCGCGTCATGCGGAACGATGTCGCGAAGCTTTTAAAGCCCTTTGCCGCCGAGCGAAACGATCGACGGCCGCACAGTGGTCCCCGGCCGCCGGCGGTCGGCCAGATTCCGCAGCGTCCGCGCGGCGTTGCGGCCGGCGCGGCTCATTCGGCGGCCGTCGCAAGCGCGGCCTGCGGCGGCGCCACCCGCCGCGCGCCCCATTCCCGCAGGCTGAGCACCGCCGCGCGCAGGGATTCGCCGTCAGCGGTCAGCCGGTAGCCGACCTGCGGCGGCACGGTGGGGTAGACGGTGCGCAGGATCACGCCGTCGGCCTCCAGTTCGCGCAGCGCCTTGGACAGGATGCGCTGCGAGACGGTCGGCATGCGCCGCTGCAATTCCATGAAGCGCAGCTCGCCGGACAGCAGGTGGTAGACCACGCCGCCCTTCCATTTGCCGCCGATGATCTCCAGCGCCGCCTCCACCGGACAGCCGGTGCCGCGGGTATAGTTGGTGTGCCGCTTGGCCATGGCCTCGCCTCCGTTCCGCCGCGAATGTAGGTCGCACGCGCAAGCGGCGGAAGGGGCTTACATTTTCGATACCAGCCGACAGTTTCGTGCGTTCTTGCGTCTTGGCGGCGGCCTGCCGACATTCGGGGCCGATCCGAACACGGCGCGAGCGCGCAGGAGACGTCATCATGAAGGCCATCGGCTATATCGATTCGCTGCCCATCACCGAGGAGCGCGCGCTCTTCGCCTTCGATGCGCCGGAGCCCACCCCCGGCCCGCGTGACCTCAAGGTCGCGGTGAAGGCCATCGCGGTGAACCCGGTCGATACCAAGGTGCGCCTGCGGCGCGCCGGCACGCCGGAGGCGCCGGTCATCCTCGGCTGGGACGCCGCCGGCATCGTCGAGGCGGTCGGCGCCGAGGTGACGCTGTTCCGGCCGGGCGACCGGGTGTTCTATGCCGGCGCGCTCACCCGCCCCGGCACCAATGCCGCGTTCCACCTCGTCGACGAACGGATCGTCGGGCACGCGCCCTCCTCGCTCGGCTTCGCCGAGGCCGCGGCTTTGCCGCTCACCGCCATCACCGCCTGGGAAGCGCTGTTCGACCGGCTGCGCCTCACCCGCGACAGTACCGGCACGCTCATGATCGTCGGCGCGGCGGGCGGCGTCGGCTCGCTGGCGGTGCAGTTCGCGCGGGAGCTCACCGGGCTGGCCGTCGTCGGCACCGCCTCGCGGCCGGAAAGCCGCGAATGGCTGGAAGGGCTCGGCGCGACGGCGGTGATCGACCATTCGAAGCCGCTGTCGGAGGAGCTGAAGGCGGCCGGCTTCGACGGGGCGGATCACGTCTTCAGCCTCACCGCCTCCGACCGGCACTGGGAGGAGATCGTCAAGGCGCTGAAGCCGCAGGGACAGGTGGCGCTGATCGACGATCCCGACCTGATCGACGTGCGGCTGCTGAAGCAGAAGAGCGCCTCGCTGCACTGGGAGTTCATGTTCGCGCGGCCGCTGTTCGAGACGCCGGACATGATCGCCCAGCACCATCTGCTCGAGGAGGTGGCGCGCCTCGTCGATGCCGGGCGGGTGAAGACGACGCTGGGCGCCAATTACGGCCCGATCACCCCGGAGAACCTGAAGCGCGCCCATGCCGCGCTGGAGAGCGGCCGCGCCATCGGCAAGATCGTGCTGGAGGGCTGGTGAGGGGCGCGCTCCTCACCCCGCCGGCACCCCGACCACCCGCGTGAGGTAGTCCAGCATGCCCTCGGCATCGCCCGCCGCGCCCATCCAGCCGATATATTTGTCCGGCCGCACGATCAGCGCGCCCGGCGCATCGCCGAAGGCGGCGGCGAACCGGCCGGCGGCATCGTGCAGCAGGGCCACGCCCGCCGGCGGCTCCACCGGCGTGTCGGCGGGCGCCACCGCCACCACCCGCAGCGGCGTCCGCGTCCCGGCGCGCAGCCGCGCCGCCAGCGCCTCCAGGGCCGCGACCTCGCCGCGCCGCACCGGAACGAGCAGGACGAAATCCGGCCCGCGCACCAGATCGGCCAGCCGCCGCGCAAAGCCGAGGCCATGGCGGCGCAGGCCCTGCACCTCCGGCAGCCGGTCGCCCGGCCTCACCAGGTCCGGCGCCGCGCCGGGGGCGGCACCGGCGCTGAGCGGTCCGCCGCGGTAATTCACCAGCATCTGGGTGTCGGCCAGCCGGTCTTCCGGCGCCCTCGGCTTGCCGAAGCTCATCGACTGCTCGACGGTGCGGGCGATCACCGCCTCCGCCACCGGCCGCCGCTCCGCCCCGTAGCTGGCGAGCAGGCCGGGCGCCGCCTCGCCGCGCACCACCGCCGCCAGCTTCCAGCCGAGATTATAGGCGTCCTGGATGCCGGTATTCATGCCTTGTCCGCCGGTCGGCGGGTGGACATGGCAGGCATCGCCGGCGATGAACACCCGCCCCTCGCCATAGCGCGCGGCGAGCCGCATGGAGATGCGGAACAGCGAGGACCAGCGCAGGTCGGACAGTTCGGCCGTTTCCGGCAGCAGCCGGTCGGCCACTTCCTGCAGATCGGCGAGCGTCGCTCCCGGCCGGTCCGCAAGTATCCCGTGCTCGACGATCCCGGCGCCCTGCCCCGGCGACCACAGCCGCTCCGGCGCGATCATCGATACGCGGTAGCGCCCGCGTTCGGGCAGCGGGATGGCGACGAACAGGTCCGGCGGCGCCTCCGGGATCGGCCTGACGGCGAACAGCGCCCGCCCGCGCGGCAGGTCCCAGTCGATCCGCACGTCGCCGAGCATGAACTCCATCGGCCACGCCTCGCCCTCGAAGGCGATCCCGAGCCCCCGGCGCACCGCGCTATGGGCGCCGTCGCAGCCGACGACATAAGCGAAACGCGCCGACGCCCCGTCGGCGAATGCGACATCGACACCCTCGGCGTCCTGCGCCAGCCCGGCGAATTCCACCCCACGCTCGACGGCGACGCCACGCGCGGCGAGATGGTCGGCGAGGAGACGCTCGGTGTCGTATTGCGGCACGCCAAGCTGGGCATAGGGCAGATCGGAGAAATCATTCTCAGTGTCGCGCGCCGGATAGCCGTGCACGAGGGTGCGCAACCCGTCGAGCCACACCCCGGCATCGACTAGATCGCCGGCGAGACCGAGATCGTCCATCACCTCCAGCGTGCGCGGGGTGATGCCGATGGCGCGGCAATAGGGCGAAGGCTCGGCGCGCTTGTCGATCAGCCGCACCCGCACGCCGCGGCGCGCCAGCACGGCCGCGAGCGTCAGCCCGACCGGGCCGGCACCGATGATGAGCACCCGCTGCGGCGCGTCCTGCATGGGATCCTCCCGCGTTTTGCCATGGTTAAGGCAGGAAACGGCAGAAGGCGAGTGGCGCGCGATGCATTGGAGGGCTTCGCCGCGGAGCGGCGCCCGGAGCGCACCCTGACTACAGCGCGCCCGGACTACATCGCCATCCCGGACGGCCGCAGGCCGGTCGGAGAGCGCGTATACATGGGCAGCGATGCGGGATCGACGTTTCACTTCGGCCGGGATGACGGGTTGCCGCCCGCGTCCCGCACGGCAACCCGTTCCGCGAACCGCCGGGAGCCGCCTCAGCCCGAGATGCCCGGCCGCAGGCCGGCCTCGAAGGATGGTCGTCCGGGCGCGGTCGCACCTCACCGAGCCTCCTTCCAGGCTCGCCGTCGCTCGCACCTCAGGACGAGGGTGGTCCGCAGGAAGAGCGAAAAGGGCTGCCGTTCAACACGTGCAGCCCTTTCCAGATTCCGTTCACTCCGCCGCGACGAAGGCCGGGCGCTCGCGGCCCGAACGCTCCTGCTTCAGCAGTTCGGCGACGAGGAACGCCATCTCGATGGCCTGCTCGGCATTGAGCCGCGGGTCGCAATAGGTGTGGTAGCGGTCCTTCAGATCCGCGTCCGAGATCGCCCGCGCGCCGCCGGTGCATTCGGTGACGTTCTTGCCGGTCATCTCCAGATGCACGCCGCCGGCATAGGTGCCTTCCGCCGCATGCACGGCGAAGAAGTCCTTCACCTCGGAGAGGATCTGGTCGAAGGGCCGGGTCTTGTAGCCCGACGCCGCCTTGATGGTGTTGCCGTGCATCGGGTCGCACGACCACACCACGGTGCGGCCCTCGCGCTGCACCGCGCGCACCAGCCCCGGCAGGTGGTCGCCCACCTTGTCGGCGCCGAAGCGGGCGATCAGCGTCAGCCGGCCCGGCTCGTCCTGCGGGTTGAGCTGGTCGATGAGGCGGATCAGATCGTCCGGCTTCAGCGACGGGCCGCATTTCAGGCCGAGCGGGTTCTTTACGCCGCGGGCATATTCCAGATGCGCATGGTCCGGCTGGCGGGTGCGGTCGCCGATCCAGATCATGTGGCCGGAGGTGGCGTACCAGTCGCCGGAGGTGGAATCCACCCGCGTCATCGCCTGCTCATAGCCGAGCAGCAGCGCCTCGTGCGAGGTGAAGAAATCGGTCGAACGCATGTCCGGGTTGGTTTCCGGATCGATGCCGATGGCGCGCATGAAGTCGAGCGCCTCGGTGATGCGGTCGGCGAGCGCCTGGTAGCGGCCGGACTGCGGCGAATCCTTGATGAAGCCGAGCATCCACTGATGCGCGTTGGCGAGGTTGGCGTAGCCCCCGGTCGCGAAGGCGCGCAACAGGTTCAGCGTCGCCGCCGACTGGCGATAGGCCTCGAGTTGCCGGCGCGGATCGGGGATGCGCGCCTCCGGCGTGAACTCGATGTCGTTGACGATGTCGCCGCGATAGGACGGCAGCTCCACCCCGCCGATGATCTCGGTCGGCGCCGAGCGCGGCTTGGCGAACTGGCCGGCGATGCGCCCCACCTTCACCACAGGGGAAGCGCCGGCATAGGTCAGCACCACCGCCATCTGCAGGAAGACGCGGAAGAAATCGCGGATGTTGTCGGCCGAATGCTCGGCGAAGCTCTCGGCGCAGTCGCCGCCCTGGAGCAGGAACGCCTCGCCCTTGGCGACCTTGGCGAGCTCGCGCTTCAGGCGCCGGGCCTCACCTGCAAAAACGAGGGGAGGAAACGAGGCAAGCTGACGCTCCACCGAGGCCAGGGCCTCGGCGTTCGGATAGTCCGGCACCTGCTGAATGGGCTTGGCCCTCCAGCTTTCCGGCGTCCAGCGTTCAGACATGTCTGCCTCCTCATCGGCAACGTCGCGCGGCTTGTTGTCTCCTTCCCGCGCGGAAAAGGCCGGCCTTATACACCCAAGGCCGAGCAAAGCGCCAGAGCGGGCGTGCCCTCGCCTCATTGCACCCAGGCATTGCGGCGTCGGGCGGGTGTGGCCTCAGATCGCCGGCGTTGATTCCGCCGACTGCTCGGGCAGGTCGCTGGAAGCGTGCTTGCTGCGCATCGTCACCAGTTCCTCCGCCGCGCTGGGATGCAGGGCGATGGTGCGATCGAAATCCGCCTTGGTGCCGCCCATGGCCAGCACGATGCCGACGATCTGGATCATCTCCGCCGACGCCTCGCCGATCAGATGCACGCCGAGCACCCGGTCGGTGCGCTGATCGACCACCAGCTTCATGAAGGTGCGGGTGGCGCGGCCGGACAGCGTCGCCTTCATCGGCCGGAAATCGGTCTTGTAGATATCCAGCCGGTAGCCCTGCGCCCGCGCCTGTGCCTCGGTGAGGCCGACCGTGCCGATCTCCGGCTCGGTGAACACCGCGGTGGCGACCAGCGAATGGTCCACCGTCCACGGCTTGGCGCCGAACACGGTGTCGGCGAAGGCGTGGCCCTCGCGAATGGCGATGGGGGTCAGTTGCAGCCGGTCGGTGACGTCGCCCACCGCATAGATCGACGGCACATTGGTGCGCGAACCGGCATCGACCTTGATCGCGCCGTTGGCGGCAAGCGCCACGCCGGCGGTCTCCAGCCCGAGGCCGACGGTGTTGGGCTGGCGGCCGATGGCGAGCATCACCTCCTCGGCGAGGATCTCGCGCCCGTCGGACAGGCGCACCCGCCGCCCCTCCGCATCGGGCGCGATGGCGGCGATGGTGACGTCGAGTTCGATGGCGATGCCGCTCGCCCGCATTTCGGCGGCGACGTGCTCGCAAATCTCGTCGTCGAACTCGCGCAGCAGGCGCGACCCGCGATGCACCACCGTCACCTTGGCGCCGAGGCCGGCGAACAGGCAGGCGAACTCCAGCGCGATGTAGCCGGCGCCCTGGATGACGATGCTCCGCGGCAGGCGCGGCAGGTGGAACGCCTCGTTGGAGGTGATGGCGAGTTCGCGGCCGGGTATGGCCAGGCCGAGATTGGGATGGCCGCCGGTGGCGATGAGGATGTATTTCGCCCTCACGCGGGTCCCGTCGGCGAGGCGCACCGCGTTCGGCCCCTCGACGGTGGCGCGCTGCGGCAGGATCTCGACGCCGGCGCGTCCGAGATTGGCGCGATAGGCCCCCTCCAGCCGCGCGATTTCCTTGTCCTTGTTGGCGACCAGTGTCGGCCAGTCGAAGCTGGCCCCCTGCAGGCTCCAGCCGAAACCGGCCGAATCCTCGAACTCATGCGCGAAGCGGGCGGCATAGACGAAGAGCTTCTTCGGCACGCAGCCGCGGATGACGCAGGTGCCGCCGACGCGGTACTCCTCCGCCACCTGCACCCTGGCGCCGTAGCCGGCCGCGATGCGCGCCGCCCGCGTGCCGCCGGACCCCGCCCCGATCACGAACAGATCGACATCGTAGCTGGTCATGGCGAGGCTCCCGACGAATGGCGCTGGCGCCGCACCGTGCCGCACCCTGGCTGCCATGTCGCCCCGCGCCGGCGCCACGTCAAGCCTTGCGGCGCCGGCCGCAGCGCAGCCATCCGCCGGAGACGGGACGGCGGCGCCTGCCATCCCCGCGGCGGCCTCGCCCGCCCGGCCCGGGCCGTAGAGGAAACGGCCGGCGGCAAGGCCGGCGCCGGCGGCCTGCCGCAACGCAGCCGTCGTTTTTGCGATGCGACATCAGAAGCTTGATCGTTCTTTCGTGGAACTCGACAGGTTTCGAGCTCCGCTCTAGCTTGCACGCGATACGCAACGGCGCGATCCCGTTCAACAAAGCCGTCGTCCACTGGAGGAACCCCATGACCAAGATGCTCCGCGGGGCTGTCGTCGCCGCCGCGCTCGCCAGCTGCATTCCGTTCGTCGGCGCGCATGCCGAGGTGACGGAACTCAAGATCATGGCGCCGGCGGCGCCGGGCGGCGGCTGGGACCAGACCGCGCGCTCGATGCAGCACGTGCTGCAGACCGACAAGCTGGTCTCCAACGTGCAGGTGCAGAACGTGCCCGGCGCCGGCGGCACCATCGGCCTGGCGCAGTTCGTCAACGCCAGCAAGGCCGATCCCCATGCGCTGATCGTCGGCGGCTATGTGATGGTGGGCGCCATCATCACCAACAAGTCGCCGGTGACGCTGTCGCAGGTCACCCCGCTCGCCCGGCTGACCGGCGAGTTCGAGGCGATCGCGGTACCGGCGAGTTCGCCGCTGAAGTCGATGGCCGATCTGGTCGCGGCGCTGAAGGCCGACCCGGCCAAGGTGTCGTGGGCGGGCGGCTCGGCGGGCGGCACCGACCACATCGCCGCCGGTCTGATCCTGAAGGCGGTCGGCGGCGATCCGAAGAAGCTCAACTACATCGCCTTCTCCGGCGGCGGCGAATCGCTCGCCTCCATCCTCGGCGGTAAGGTCTCGGTTGGCATCTCCAGCCTGTCCGAGTTCGACGCCCAGGCCAAGGCCGGCAAGCTGCGCATCCTCGGCGTGTCGAGCGCCCAGCGCCTGCCCGACGCGCCGGACGTGCCGACCTTCAAGGAGTCCGGCGTCGACGTCGAGATCCAGAACTGGCGCATGGTTGCCGCGGCCCCCGGCATCACGCCGGAGCAGAAGAAGGAGCTCTCCGGCGTCATCGAGAAGATGGCGAAGTCCAAGGCCTGGACCGACATGCTGAAGCAGAAGGGCTGGGCCGACACCTACCTCGCCGGCGAGGCCTTCGACAAGCAGCTGGCCATCGACATCGCCAACACCACCACGGTGCTGAAGGAGATCGGCCTCGCGCAGTGAGGCCGGCGGCCCGCGCCGCCCCTCTCTTCCGATGTTCCCGCCCGGGCGCGCCAGCGTCCGGGCGTTTCCTTAAAGAGCGACGCCACCGTCCGTAACGTCAAGGGCTCCCGGCGGATCCCGCCGCCCGACGCCCGATCCGGCCGCGTTCCATCCGAGGCATCCTCAGAGGCACCCCATGTCCGACCCGACCCCGCTCACTTCCGGCTCGAAGCCGGACAAGGCCCGCTTCGTCATCGCCCTGGCGCTCGCCGTGCTCGCCGCAATCATCGGCTGGGATGCCTGGCGGCTGGCGCAGATCCCTTCCTATTCGTCGGTCGGGCCGGCCGCCTTCCCCACCCTGATCGCCATCGGCCTCGGCCTGCTCGCCATCGCCAACGCCGTCGAGGCGATGAAGGGGGTGGAAGAGGAGCGCCCGCGCGACGAGCCGAAGCCGATCTTCTGGGTGCTGGCCGGGCTGGTCGGGCAGATCGTGCTGCTGCCCTTCCTCGGCTTCTCCATCGCCACCGGCTGGCTGTTCGCCGCCACAGCCAAGGGCTTCGGCCGCGGCCCGGTCTGGGCGCATTTCCTCGCCGGCACCGCGATCTGCTTCGTCATCTATCTCATCTTCGCCAAGGGCCTGCAGCTTTCGCTGCCCGCCGGCCCGCTCGAGCGGCTGATCTGAGGATCGCGTCCCATGGATACATTCGCCGCTCTCAGCCAGGGGCTCCTGGTTGCGCTGCAACCGATGAACCTCGTCTTCGCCTTCTTCGGCGTCATGCTCGGCACCGCGGTCGGCGTGCTGCCGGGTATCGGGCCGGCGCTCACCGTGGCGCTGCTGCTGCCGATCACCTTCAAGCTCGACCCGGCCGGCTCGCTGATCATGTTCGCCGGCATCTATTATGGCGGCATGTATGGCGGCTCCACCGCCTCGATCCTGCTCAACACGCCGGGTGAGAGCTCGTCCATCGTCACGGCGCTGGAAGGCAACAAGATGGCTCGCGCCGGGCGCGGCGGACCGGCGCTCGCCACCGCCGCCATCGGCTCCTTTGTCGCCGGCACCATCGCCACCGTGGGCCTCGCGCTCATTGCCCCTACCGTGGTCGACATCGCCATCTCCTTCGGACCGGAGGATTATTTCGCGCTGATGATCCTCGCCTTCACCACGGTGTCGGCGGCCTTCGGCTCCTCGGTGACGCGCGGGCTTACCTCGCTCTTCATCGGCCTGTCGCTCGGTCTCGTCGGCATCGACCTGCAGAGCGGGCAGGCGCGCGTCTCCTTCGGCGTGCCGGACCTGCTCGACGGCGTCGAGGTGACGACGCTGGCGGTGGCGCTGTTCGCCATCGGCGAGACCCTTTCGGTAGCGGCGGCGGGATCGCGGGCGGAAGAGGTGATCGAGCCGGTGAAGGGCTCGGTGTTCATGAACAGGGAGGACTGGAAGCGCTCCTGGTGGCCGTGGATCCGCGGCACCTTCCTCGGCTTCCCCATCGGCGCCATGCCGGCGGGTGGGGCGGAAATTCCGACCTTCCTCTCCTATGCGCTGGAGAAGCGGCTCTGCAAGAAACCGGACGAGTTCGGCAACGGCGCTATCGAGGGCGTCGCCGGGCCGGAGGCGGCCAATAACGCGGCGGCGGCCGGCGTGCTGGTGCCCCTCCTCACCCTCGGCCTGCCGACCTCGGCGACGGCGGCGATCATGCTGGCCGGCTTCCAGCAATATGGCCTCAATCCCGGCCCGCTGCTGTTCGCCACCAATCCGGACCTGGTCTGGGGCCTGATCGCCTCGCTGTTCATCGCCAACATCATGCTGCTGATCCTCAATTTGCCGCTGGTCGGCATGTGGGTAAGGCTGCTGGCAATCCCGCGGCCCTGGCTCTATGGCGGCATCCTCGTCTTCGCGACCCTGGGCACGCTCGGCGCCAACCCGTCGCTGGTCGAGCTCGGCATGCTCCTGATCTTCGGCCTGCTCGGCTATGTGCTGCGCCGCTACGACTACCCCATCGCGCCGGTGGTGGTCGGCCTCATCCTCGGCCCGCTCGCCGAGCAGCAGCTGCGCCGGGCGCTCGCCATCAGCGTCGGCGATCCGCTGGTGCTGTTCCAGAGCCCGATCGCCGCCACGCTCTATGCGCTCGCCGCGCTCGCCCTGTTCGGGCCGCTGCTGTTCTACCTCATCACCGGCCGCAAGGCGCCGGTCGGCGGCGACGAGGACTGACGACACCGCCCATCCAAAGCGAATGCCCGGCCGCCGCGCCGGGCATTCCGTTTCGCCGCAGGCCGGCGGCTCAGAACAGCGACATCTGCCGCGGCGGCGGCCGCGGCGTCGGCTCGGTCTCCGGCGGGTCTTCCTTCGCCGCGCCGCGCGCGACGATCGACAGCCGGTCATCCGCCAGAGGCCGCTGCAGAGCCTTGGCCTCTTCCCACGGCGCCCGCAGCCAGACGTCGTGCTCCTCGGCGGTGGTGAGGATCACCGGCATCGCCTTGGGATGGATCGGCGCCACCACCGCATTGGGCGGGCAGGTGAGGAAGCCGAACAGTTCGTGCGGCCCCGCCACCGGCTCGGCGCGAGTGCCGCGCAGGCCGTGCCATGGCGTCCACAGGCCGGCGAAGAAGCCGAGCGGCCGTTGCTCGCCAAGGGCGAACCACACGATGTCGCGCCGCCGGGTCGCCGGATCGGGCTCCGGCGCATATTCCGAGAACGAGGTGAACGGCACCAGGCAGCGATGCGCCGGGCCGAGCCAGCCGCGCCAATGCGTCGAGCCGAGGTTGCGGATATTGGTCACCGGCGGCCCGCCATAATGCGGCGGCGGCGGCATGCCCCAGCGGGCGCGGACCAGTTCGCGCCCGCCGCCCGCCGCCCGGCGAACGATCGGCGCCGGCTGGTCCGGGAAGATCGCCGGCTGCGGCGGCATGTTGCCGGCGCGCTCGTCCAGCGTTCCGACAAGGTCGGCGATCGCCTGGGCGTTGGTCTTCAGGCTGTAGAGATTGCACATGGGACCAGACTAGCGCGGCGCCGCCGCCGATCAATCCGACCGGCCACCGCACCGGTCCCGGCGATCCGACCGGAGCCATCGGCCCCGCGGCAATTCATTTTGTGAAGTCCGATCAACTCGACACCAATCGTATCAGCGCTCTTTCCGCCAGGCATAGGACGGGATATGGAATGTGTAGCGCGCCGCCCATTCCACCGGCACATCCTCGATATCCGGGGCATTGGCGCTCGTCAGCGTGAACAGGCCCGGCCCGGCGCCCTTGCGCAGGCGCTTCAGGAAGGTCCGGCCGTCGAGCAGGCGAACGATGCACATGCGGCCGACGAGGAAGGTCGGGTCCTCGCTGCGCTCATGGTAGCCGATCAGGTCGCCATCCTCGAAGATCGGGTACTGGCTGTCGCCGCGCACCACCAGCGCGATGCTGCCATAAGGCACCGGGAAATCGAGCTCGACCTCCTCCAAACCGTCGCCCTTGCTGTGATCATCGATGGTGAACACCTCGGCGCCGGCGCCGACATAGCCGAGCACCAGCACGGTGTTCCGCTTGTCCGGCGTCCCCTCGCCCGACCATAGCCACACCGGCGAGACACGCAGCGCGCGGGCATATTTGTCGACCGCCTCGCGCTTGAGCCCGCGCACGCCGTTCTCATGCGCACGGTAGGTGACCTCGTTCCAACCGAAGGCCCGCGCCGCCTCCGCCGCGCTCTTGTAGCCCGCCGCCTCGCGCGCGCAGCGCAGCCTTTCCGCCATGTCCATCACCAGCCCTCCCGACTCTCGATGCAAATCGTATCACATGCATTGATACAAATCGCATCGACTGCTACGATACGTTTTGCATCACTCGAAACGAGATGGCAAGCGACATGGCGCGTTTCACCCCCTTCCTCGATACTTGGCTGGCCAGACACGACCACTGGCTCGATTCCGAGGCCCAATTCCTCGAATCACCGCTCCCCGAGGGGACCGACTGGGCAGCGCCGCCGGAAGAAAGTGATGGCGGCGGCCGGCAGCGCGAGCCCGGCCAAGGCGAACCCCGACCGGTACGAGCCGCCAAGCCCGCAGCGCCGACGCCGGCATCGCTGGCGCCGGTCGGGCCTAACGAGGCCGGCCACCCACCGCTCCATCCGCCGGTATCCCTGCTCGCCCGTACCGATTTCCAATGCGCCTGGATCGAGGGCGAGACGAAGCATGGCGCGGCGCTATGCTGTGGTGCCCCGGTCATGCGTCGCGGCCGGTCCTGGTGCGAGCCGCATGCCCGCCGGGTGATCCGGCCCGCGGCCTGGCACGCCTATGCCCGCACCGGATCGGCAGCGGAAAGCGACAGCTGAGATCCCCTCGCCCTGCTTTCGCGGATGCGCGCCGCGCCCCGCCAAGCCGGGAAAGCGGAAGGCACCGCCGCGCGTAAATGATCCGCGCCGCCCGGTACATGCCGGCATCCCGGCCATCCGCGACATCGCTCGTCAACTGCCGGGCCGCGCTGCCCGTCATGACCGGGCAGCACAGGACCGCGCCCGGCGCCGGCCGCAACACCGAAATCCCCTGCTCATGCTCCCGCGCCGCCGGGCTCCGGCGCGCCTGGACATTCTCGGAGAACGCCGATGGCACGCCGCAAGCAAAGCAATCGCCCGCGCACGGCCTCCGGCCGCCTGTCGCGCTCCAAGGCCGCCCAAAGCGCCGCCGAACAGGAGACCATGGCGGTGGCGCTCGCCCAGCCGCATCGCGCCCGACTGCCCAAGGGCCTTCGCCGCAGCCAGCTCGCCGAGAGCGAACTCGGCCGCCTGCTGCTCTCGAATGCCATCACCGCACCCGAATTCACCGCCGGGCAGAACTACCGCCAACTGGTCGCCGCCTATCGGCGGGCGATCTCTGCCCCCCGCGGTGTGGAATCCGCCCTGGGCCGGCTGGGCGGCGGCGACGCCTTCGCCGATTGCCGGGTCGCCACGGAGGGCGGGGAAGCTCGCCGCCGCCGCCTGGACCGGCAATATGCTGCGGCAAGGGCGGTGCTGCAGGCGCTGCCGGACGGGCAGCAGGTCGCCTCGGTGGTTGGCCGTGTCGTGGTCCATGATGTCGAAGCCGATGCCGATGTCGCGGCGCTGAGGACGGGCCTGTCGGCGCTGGCGAAGCTGTGGAAGCTGGCGGCGGCGGAGCCGACCGCAGCCGCGACAGGAACGCGCCCTGCCCGGCCGCGCGTCGGGCGGGCGACCTACGATGCGGATTCAGATAGCCGGCTTTTCGACGACGACGGCAGTTGACATCATGAGGCCCTCGACATATCCTAAGGGCGAAATGAGAGAGTGAGAATTTTTGTCCCGGCGCGCTTTTGGCTCGCCGGGTTTTTTGTTTGTAGAACCTCACTTGCCGCGGCGGCGATAGCTTGGAGACCGCACCGTCTCCATCGACATCACGCCCTCACCAAGGGCGGGTGAACGGCTGACGGCCGCAACCGCCCGTCGGCTTCCAGCCGTTCGTCTTCGCCGCCTCACAAGGCCCTTGCCTCAGCGACCGGCGCACCGTTCCTCTCCTCGACCGGTCGGCCGAGCCGGGGTGATCGCCCTCAGCAATCCACGCGCGGCACCTGCCGCGCAAGCCCGAAACCCACACGGCTCCCCCGCTCCGGAAGAACAGCCCCCGCTCGGCGTAGTCCCTTTATATTCGCCGGCAAATTAAAAGCAGCCCCGCAACGGTGACATCTCCCCGGCCGGCCCGCTGTCCGACCGCAGACGCACGGGTGCCTGGGGGTGATCGAACCCGCGCCATTTTCGCGAGCACGCGAGTTCCCCCGGTTCCCACCGGACGCTCCTACCCATCGCCTTGGAGACGGCCGCACCGCGAGGCCGGCCTCCCGCCGCTGGTTCCTTCCTTCTCTGACCCATCAACGCAACAGGCCGCCGCGAGGCGGCCTTTTTTGTTTGGAGACCAAAAATGGACGCCTCTTTCCCCACGCTTGCCGACGCCCGCGCCGCCGCGCCCACCAGCCCGCTGCCCAACCGGGTGCGCATCGGCGGCCGCTTCGCCTTTGGCGATGGCGGCGAAACGCTGTTCGAGCTCCAGGGCTCGGCGATGCCGATCGATGGCCCCGAAATCCTCGTCAATGGCGATTTCACCACCGATCCCTCAGTCGACTGGTATCTTTCCGTCTGGACCTGGCAGGCCACCCCGCCCAGCGTCACGCCCGACCATCTCGGTCCGAATTCCGGCGTGAAGACGCTGTCCTCCAAGGCGCTCGCGCTCGACGCCTTTAAGCCCTATCGCCTGCGCTTCGACATTTCCGGGCGCAGTAGCGGCGGCTGGACCGCCTATGTGGTGAGCAACCCCAACATCGCCGGCTCGCCGCATGGCGGCACCGCGCGCATCGTCGGCACCGGCGGCAGCGGCGACGGCAACATCGTCTTCACCGCCCAGCCGGGCGAGAACCAGATCCGCATCGTCGGCTCCTCCAATTTCGACGGCCGTCTCGACGATGTCTCGTTGAAGGAATTCCTCGAGCAGGGCCAGCAGCCGATCATGGGCGCGACCTATCTCCCGGTCCCGCTGGACGGGGTGCTGCGCCCCGACATGTTCCGCGGCCGCTACGACACCGGCGGCACCGAGACGAACGACGACAACGCCATGACCCGGCTGGTGAAGCGGATCAACACGCTGATGGATCCGGCCGCGCCGCTGCTGACCCGGCTGCGGGTCGAAATGCCGGGCCGCTATGTGTGCGTGCTTCCAGGCCTCCGCATCAGCATCCCGCAGAACGCAGACCTCGAGATCGACGGCCTCGGGATCGGCGTTGTCGACCTTTCCGGCTCCAGCTACGAGACGACGCTGCCCTGGCTGGCGGTGAACGGGCCCGGCTATGACGGCGTCACCAAGACCACTCTCAAGGCCGACGCCACCCAGAACGGCTCGTCGCTCAGCGTCGTCAACAATGACGGCTTCCTCGTCGGCGACTGGGTCGCGGTGACCTCGACCTGGGACTATTTCAACGGCATCACCGGCGCATCGGGCTTCGGCGTGCAGTACAAGGGCGAGCTGGTGCAGATCCGCAACCCCAACAGCTCGCCCGACGTGATGGCGACCGGCACGCCGCTGTCGCATGGCTACCCGATCTCCGGCGGCACGGTGAATGTGCGCAAGATCGTCATGGCCGGGCATTTCGTGCTCGCCGGCCTGCGCGGGGTCGGGCCGGGTCATGGCGAGCTGGACGCCAATGAGGGCACCAGTTTCCTCGCCATTCGCTTCTTTGCCCATGTCCGCGATGAGCATACCGGCGTCGAAAACTTCCCCGGCGGCTCGATCGCCTATGCGCTCTGCGCCTCGCTCTCCCTCGATACGCCGAAGACCGTCGGCCGCAAGCTCGGCGACCCGACCAACACCAACCCGACGAGCCGGTGGTTCTATGGCCGTAGCATCGGCGGTTGCAGCCGCGCCTCCATCGTCTCGCCGATCGGCGAGTATTGCCGGCGGGCGATCGATCTCGGCGCGTCATCGGTGACCGGCTGGGCGGATGACGCCTCGTCGTTCAGCGAGGGCGTCGTCTCGCAGAACGTGGTGATCACCGGCGGCTATTCGATCGACTGCCGCACCCAGCCCGGCGGCCACCAGTCCTACAATGTCGAGCTGATCGGCCATATCGGCCGGGCAATGTCCGGCGGCCAGATCCGCGGCAAGAATGTCCGCTGGGTGGCGGTCGATCTCGACAGCGGCGTCGGCACCGGCATCACCGACTATGACGATCCCTCGGCCTATAGCGAGGACCCGTCGGTCGGCACCGTGGAGCTGGTCAATTGCAGCTTCCGCGGGCAGAGCGATACGGCTCCCGGCCTCGTCGCCCACCAGTCCTTCGACAGGCTGATCGTGCGCGGCTGCACCATCGTCGGCGGCCAGCCGGTGACGTTCTTCGGCCGGCACCAGAGCAATGTCGAAATCTCCGGCTGCGACATCACCGGCCTGACCACCACCAATCCGATCATCGCCGGCAACATCCCGGCGAAGACCGACGGCTCCAACTGGGTGATCCGCGGCAACCGGCTCAAGAACGGCAATGTCGCCGTGCTGCACACCGGCGCCGCCGGCGAGCAGGTCAAGAACATCCGCGTGCTCGACAATGAGTTCGAGAATATCGGCACGGCGCATCTGAGCCTGAACGCCACCGCCACCGGCGGCTGGTCGACGGCCGGCGACCTCGAACTGGTCGACAACCGCGAGCGCGGCACGGTGCCGACCGCCAAGACCGATGCCGGCACCCTCAAACTGGTGGTGTTCGGCAATAATTTCGGCGACCAGTCCTTCCCGGTCACCGTATCCGGCAGCAGCGTCGCGGTGTCCACCAGCCGGGCCGCCGTGGTGCGCGCCGCGGTCACCCTCACCGCCAACGCCAACGTCGCCACCATCAGCGGTCTGCGCGACGGGCAACTGCTGGTGCTTTCCAAGGACAGCAGCGCGTTCACGCTGACGCTGACCGAGAACACCGGCAATCTGCGGATGACCGGCAACCTGACGCTCGACTCCGCCGAGGACCGGGCGACCTTCATCATGAGCGGTGGCCTGCTCTACCTGATCTCGTTCACCAGCAACGCCTGACCGGCGCCCCTCTGCCCGCCCCGTCCGCCGCCCGCTGGGCGGCTTTTTTGTTTCTGCGGCCCGACCTGACCCATCGCGGCCGCAGGCACCCGCACAGGGGTTCCGGTGAGACGCCGGAACCGGCCGAAGGCGGACGGGGCCTCGCTCCCGCCAATCGCTTCCCGCGCGACCGCCGGCGCGGGGAGCGCCGCGCATGAGGCGCCGGCAATCCCGGATCTCCGGGCCGTCTGCGGGCGGCCCTTCTCTCCCACACGGAGCACCGACATGAACCGCATCGACACCGATGTCGCGCTCGAGCTCGCCTCGCATGAGGGGCTGGTGCGTCAGGCCTACAGGGACAGCGAGGGGGTCTGGACGTGGTCGATCGGCGTCACCAGCGCCTCCGGCCACGATGTCACCCGCTATATCGGCCGGCCGCAGGCGCTGGAGCACTGCCTGGCGGTCTATGTCTGGCTGCTGGAACGCCGATACGCCCCCGCCGTGCGCGACGCCTTTCGCGGCCGGGTGCTGACCCAGGCGCAGTTCGCGGCCGCGCTGTCCTTCCACTACAACACCGGCGCGATCGCGCGTGCCGGCTGGGTGCGCCTGTGGCGGGCCGGCGATACCGCCGGCGCCCGCCGGGCGTTCATGGACTGGAGCCGGCCGGCGGCGATCCTCCCCCGCCGGCGGCAGGAATGCGCGCTGTTCTTCGATGCCGCATGGTCATTTGACGGCGGCGTGACCGAGTTCACCCGCCTCACCGCCGGCGCCACGCCGGAGCGGTCGAGCGCCCGGCGCATCGACATACGCGCTGCGATGGCCGTGGCGCTGGGCGCGGGAACGGGTACGCCCGTCCACCCGCCCTCGCAGGCGCCGCCCTCCCCCTCCGCCACCCTTCACCCGGCCGCCGCCCCGCCCCGGCCGGCGACCGCGCCGGCCGCGGCCTTTGCCGGCGATCTGTTCCCCATCCGTTGAGTCCGCAGGGAGTTGCCCATGATCACTCCGGAAGACACTCTCACCCATGCCGTGCGCGGCGCCGTCCTCACCGTGATCCGCTCGCCGGATAATCCGGCACCTCCCGAAGCGGCGGAGGAGATCGCGACACAAGTGGTGGCCGAACTGCGCCGGCAGCCGGCAATGCGGGACGCCCTCGCCCGCCCGGATCACGCCGGCGGCGCGCGGCCCTGGTACCAGTCGCGCGTGACGCTGGGCGCCCTGGTCGCGCTGATCGGCGGCGCCTACTCGCTGGGGCTCGACATCGCCGACGGCACGCCGCCGAGCGTCGATTCGCTCTCCTCCCAGCTCACCGCCATTCTCGGCGCCGCCGCCGTGCTCTCCGGTGGCGGACGGACGAAAAGGCGTCCTTGAACGCGGTGAAAGCCGCCGGCGCGTCCGGCGCCCGATCAGCCGCCCGCCCGCGATGGCGAGCCGCGGCGGCGCCGAGTTCCGTCGCTGCCGGTCGCATGGCCACCGCCATGCCCTCATGCGTGCCGAGATAGGGGCTCGGGGAACTGAAGCGGTCGACATTGCCGGATAGGGCGCAGAGCACGCCCTTCGGCGGGACGATGTCGCGTCGATCCGCCGACAAGCCGCTCGGCTCGTCCCATCGCGCGCGAGCGCGAAGCGATTGAGCCTCGCGCCGAACGACGATAGCGCCACCGCTCGCTGTGGCCGCGCGTCATGCCTCGGCGCGCCTGCGCCGCCGACCGCTTCGAGACATAAGGGGGAAGATCGATGGTGGGCGATACAGGGATTGAACCTGTGACCCCTCCCGTGTGAAAAATGTGCTCCCGGTGACTTTCACGTTTCGTCCGCGACGGTTCCGTGTAAGTTCCGCGCCCTCCGCGCCAGGGCGGCTGGGAAATGCCCTTCGCAGGTTCAGGCGAACCTGGGGACACTCCTCACTTTTCCGACTTCGAGGGCGTCGGCTGCCTCCCGCAGATAGTCAGGGCTGAACCTGGCGTAGACCCGCTCGGTGATGCGGCTATCGGCGTGCCCGAGGTACTGGGCGATCTCCGCCATCGGCCTCCCGGCCTCCGCCATCCACACCGCGGCGCTGTGCCGGAACAGGTGGGGACTGATCGATCCGATGCTGGGGTCGATCTTGCAGGCCCGCTCGGCGGTCTTGTCGAGCCCCTTCCGCACCTTCTTGACCCGCTGCCCCGCCCATTCGATCACGAACGGGGAGCGCGCGCCGGCCTGAGCGCTCTGCAAAGCTGCCCGGGCGCTGGCAGTCATCGGCACCACGGCCCTCCCCTTCACAGGCTGGTCCATCTCCGGGTCGTGCAGCTCGATGCGGCCGCGCTCGAACTTCACCCGGTCCCACGTGAGACCGAGAATCGCCTGCTCGCGCGCCGCCGTGCCGATCGCGAGGATCATGAACAGCCGGATATGCGGCATCTCGGCGGCATCGAGCAACGTCTCGAACTGGGAGCGTGTCAGGTGCCGGGTCTTTGGCGGCGGCTGACGCGGTCGCTCGATGCTCGGTGCCTCGTCGATCAGCTTCTCCTTCTCCGCCCATCTCAACATCGTGCGCAGATGTCCGAGCTCGGTCCAGATCGTTCCGTCCTGCCGCCCCATCTGCCGCCGGCGGGCGACGTAGTCGCGGCACAGAGTAGTGGTGATCCCTGCAGGCTTCATCTTGCCGAAGAACGGCAGGATGGCCCGTCCTGAGAACTCCATGTTGCCGGCGATGACGCGCCCCTCGCGGTCCTTGCGATACTTCGCCCAGAGCGTGGCGATGTCGGGCGAGGACGCGCGCTCGCGAGCCGCTACGATGGAGCGGAACTCCTCAGCCGCCGCAACCGCATCTCCGCTCTCAAGCTGGTGACGCGAGACGCGCTCGCCGTCTCGGTATTCTGCAATGGCCCAGCCGCCTCGGAAGCGCTGGAAACGGTACTCTGGTTCTGACATTCGATTGCCTCGATGGTCTCAAGAGGAATCCGCAGGAGCTTGCCGCCGAGACGGAAGCTGCCCGGCATCTTGCCATTGGCCGCCAGCCGCCGCACGAACGAAGGCGAGCACTTCCACCGCTCGGCGACCTCCTCAGGGGTGAATACTTGTCCCATCACCTGCTCTCCCTGGTTATGCCCGCCGCGCGTTCGATGCGCTGACACGCCAGATGCGCCCGCCTCCAGATCCGCCGGCGCATGTGGGCCCGCAGGATCGCGAGCGACGCCCCCTTAGGCGGGTAACTGATAACGGACATGAATGCTTTCACCGACATGCTGCCCTTGGCCCGGTTGCAGGCGCCGCAGCAGGCCTTGATGTTCTCGCGCTTTGTCGTGCCGCCGCGCGAACGCGGCATCACATGGTCAGCGGTGAACTCCACCTTAAGCATCGGCTCGGTGCAGTATGCGCAGCGGCGCCCCTGCTCGATGGCCGCATCGCTGCGGAACATCTTCAGGAACATGGACTCTTCAGATCGTAAGCGGCGCGGCTTCATGGCAGCGCCTCAATCCGGGTATTTGCAGTGCGGGTTGTGGGGGCCGGAGCGGTCGGCCATCTCGTCGATCTCGGCCGCGTACTCGTCGCCATCGCCCGTGGCACGAACGGCTTGGGCATAGGCGCGTAGCGCTGGCTCCGCGAACACGTCGCGAAGCCTGAACACGAAGAATTCCCCCTCGGTCCCAACGACCGAGTCATCAAGCACTCCGAGCTCCTCGAGCACGGCAAGCGCAGAATCCATGAGTTCCGCATCGGCGATGGCAGACTGGTCGCCGCCGGCCGCTTGCGCCCGGATCTCGCGAATGCGGCGCTTCCTGATCAGCGCGTATTTCCCATCGCCCTCGGCGTTGAGGTTTCGATCCAGCTTCATGATCCAATTTCCTTCAACGCCTCGTCGCGGGCGCGGTTGAGCTCCGACATCGCGTCGTGCGAGCCGCCGGGCTTGTCGGGGTGACGGATCGTCGCGAGCCGGGCGAAGCGCGACTTGATGATCTCGGCGGTGATCTGCGATCGGTCGTTCGGCTTGAAGTCGAGGACGTCCATCCACGACCGCTTGGCGCCCGGCGCCGGCAGCGCCGAGAACCCGTCGAAGCTCTTCATCATCATCGCCGAGCCGCCGTGGCGCTCGATCCCCCGAAGGTGCGCGATGACGTGCCCGATCGCGTGCAGGTTCTCGACCGGCCTCGGGTGCCCGTCGCGAGCCATGACGCGCGGCTGGCCCTTGAGGAGGAAGTAGACGGCGACGCCGGGTTCGGCGACGTCGTCCTCCATGAAGTCGGTATAGGGGCGACCGTCGCGGCGCAGCGGCGCATTCGTCGAGACGACGATCGAGGAGGCGCCGAGGAGCCCGAGCTCGCGCATCAGGTTGTCGTAAGCCTCGGCGTAGCGCGTGCGGAACTTCGACGCCTTCCGCTGCGCCGCCGGCGTGCGCTCCCAGCCTTCCGGCCACGAGAGGGGGAAAGCCTCAGCCATTGGCGGCGCCCTCCTCGGCGGCGGCCTTATGTGCGTCCTGCAGGGCGCGCAGGCCGGCCGTCTGGGCGGCGAGAACCTTCTCCTGTTCGACGATGGTGCTCTTCGCCTCTTTGATCCGCCGATAGGCTTCATAGGCTCGACACCGCAGGATCATCTCGGGATCGGTGATCGGCTTGAGGTCTCCAAGCTGCCCGCCGCCGCTGCAATAGCCGCCGCAGGTAATGCCGACCCCCTCGCGATAATCCGCGACCAATTCCAGCGTCACAGCCTTGCCGTCTATCTCGTTCACTCGGATCGGCATCCCGCGCGACATCGCGTACTCGCCGACCTTCCATGCCTGCTTATCGGCCATTGCCGCCTCCCATCATCCGGCGGGCGATCGCACCAAGCTCGATCGACGCAGCGGCGGCCAAGCCGGGGAGCGTCACCCGGATCGCGTCGAGTTCGAGCCCGAGGGCGCGGAGCTTGTCGTCGCGGTCGATCTCGCCGCGCCGGCGCTCCTCGGCGGCAAGCGCCTTCTGCGCAGCCTTGACGCGCTCGATGTCCTCGGGTGTGGCGCGGCTGTAGTAGCCTTCGCCGCTAACCGCGACCCGCTCGATCGCGTTCGCGTAGCTGGTCGGCAGGTACTCGGCCGCCTTCGCCATCTCTTCGATCTCGGTGAGCCGGCGGCCGGCCGCCATGAACTTCGCGAGCGCGTCACGCATCGGCGCCCCCGTCCGGACGATCACCCGCCTGACTGCCGGCGGCGATCATCGCATCGGCCTGAGCGTAGCAAATCTCTGCAATGACGTTCATTTGTGCGCGGACGAATGGGTTGTCCTTCGTGAGCGTGATCAGGTTGGCGTGCTGAATCAGAGCCAAGCCGGCGAACCACTCCCGCTTGGACAGGCCAGCGCTCGGATAGGGATAGCCACTGGCCGAACCGACGAATCCGCTCGTGTCCAGGGGAGGCATCACCGGGAACGCCGGGCCACCATCGTCGATCTTGATCGTGTCCTTGCACACGTCAGACATCGGCCCGATCTCCCGCCAGAGCCGCACGGCGTTGAAGGTCCGCCAGCACGTGCAGCCTGATGTGCGAGGAGAGGTTCGTCGCCTCGCCGCGGTCGGCATCGATCTCGGCCACCAAGGCGCTGACGGTCATATCCCGCCGGCGGGCGACGTCCTTGATGGCCTCGTAGAACTCCGGCTCCAGCGAAATGCTGGTCTTATGCCCACCGATGACGATGGAGAGTTTCTGAATCTTCATGTTAGATCACCAAGGTTAGATGTTGCGAGGCGCGGGTGACCGCCGTGTAAAGCCAGCGGCTGGCGTCCTCGCGGAAGATGTGGCTGTCGTTGAACACGCAGACGTTGCCCCATTGGGAGCCCTGCGACTTGTGGCAGGTGATCGCGTAGCCCTAGGTCAATTGCTGGGTGCCGTATAGGTCACGATAAGAGAGCTTGGCCGCCGCGACGTCGTCGTCGAAAAAGTCCTGCAACACGTTGACGTCGATCAGCCGGCCATCGCCGTCCGGGCTCTGCAACCGCAGTGAGACCGCGGCGCTTCCCAGCTTGGCGGTTACCACCGAGAAGATCTCGCCGTTGAAGATGCCGGTCTCGTGGTCGTTGCGTAGGCAGATCAGCGTCTCGCCGGCGTGCGGGATCCGACTAGACCGCCCGGCGAGCTGGCGCAGCCGCCTATTGAACTTCTGTCGGGTCTCGTTCTTCCCGACGATCACCACATTGGCCTTCGTGACATCCCCGGGGACGAGGCTATGGCGGTCGCATACGACGAGGCCCGGCTCCTTGATCGGGCGCGGCGTGAATCTACCCTCGCGGATCTCGGTGGCGAGCCGGACGATCGGGCTCTCGGCCGCCTGCCGGTGTATCTCGGTCAGCAGGTAGTCCGGGTCGCGGTTGGTGAAGTAGCCGGCGCCGTTCACAGGCGGCAACTGTTCGGGATCGCCGAGCACGAGGACAGGGATGCCGAAAGAGAGGAGATCCTTGCCCACGACCTCGTCGACCATCGACACCTCGTCGACGACGATCAAACAATAGTCGTCCAGTGAGCCCGGCGGGACCAGCTTCGTGGTCAGCGCGCCGGTGTTGGGATCGGTGTCCGTGTTGTAAATGAGCCCGTGAATCGTCGATGCGCCTTTGCACCCCTTCGAGCGCATGACCGCCGCCGCCTTGCCGGTATAGGCGGCGAAGGCCACCTTCCCCTTGGCGTGCCCCGCCAGGAACTTGGCGAGGGTCGTCTTGCCGGTGCCGGCATAGCCAGCGAGATAAAAGGTTGGCGCATACTTCAGGCGCAGCCACGCACCGGCCTTGGACAGGGCCTCGTTCTGCTGGGGGGACCACTGCGTCATTCCGCGGCCTCCTGGAAGAGGGGCACGGAATCGCAGGAGCGTCGCCGGGGAGCCCGCACTTGGCGAGGCCGATAGTTCGCTCGCACCAGCGCCGCGGCGACCGGCGGGCATACCGCGTTGCCGCACATGTAGCCCTGCTGCTCGAGCGAGAAATCGATACGGTTCCCGTTCTCGTCAATGCCGTGGTCGATGATGTAGTCCGGCGGGAATCCGTTTGCGGTGAACCGTTCGCGCGTCGTCAGCATGCGCATGCCGATGTCGACCAGGACATAGGTCACGCCGTTGATTTCGATGGTGACGAACTCGCCGCCATTCCAGCAGCCGTGCGCGCGCAGGAACTCCGCAACCTGGCGGGCACGCGCCTCGTTTTCGGCCGTGAAGGGCGGAGCGCTGGCAAGCACGTCGACGAGCCCGAAACGGGGCTTGGCCGTCTCGGTGCGGCTCGGCTGGTCAGCCGGCGCGCCGTCGTCGTCCATGCCGTAGTAGACCGTCATCAGCGGCAGGGAGAGCAGCGCGCTGTGTTGCCCCTTCGCGGAGAAGGTGCGCGCCGGCTCGTCGGCGCCAGCATCGCGCCGGTCGCTGCCGCGCAGGGTCATCATGGCGGCGGCGACGAGCTGCTGCTGCGCGCCGGCCGTGGCGATCGTCGAGACCGGTTCATCAGCACCATGTGCGGGCGAGCCGGGGCGTGGGCCGCCATTGTGCTGCGCGAGGAAGGCGGCAACCACACCTGACTTGCCGCCGCCGCCGGCCATATCCGTGCCGCCCGGGTCAGAGGCGTCGCGACCAGTCGATTTGCCGAACTGCCGCGTGACGTGTACGGCGATCAGGCTGTTCTGGTCCTTCGGCGATGCGGTAAGCGTATGGACCGGTACCTCGGCCGAGCGCGTAGCCCCGCCATGCTGGGCATAGGCAATGATGGGGGCAACAAGGCCGAGAGGCGCGGCGCCGCCGCCGTGCGTCTCGCTGCTGTGCGCGGTGATCGTGTGCGTCGGCTCCGTCGCCGCGTGCCCAACCGAACCGCTGCGGAACTTCGTGATGAATGGCGTGACGAGCGCGTCGTCTCGCTTGCTGGTCGTGGCGGACAGGGGAGCGTCGGCAGGGCGATCGCGGGCCTCGTCCCGGCCGGTGTGGTTCACCTTGACGACAAATGCTTTGCCGGCGCGCGCCGCATCGATGACGTGGCGCTTGGTGCCTTTGGCGACCCGGGCCATGGTGTTGAAGACAAGCGGCCGCTTGGCCCGCAGCCCGTGCTTCGCCTTGATCTCGGCGGCGGTGTCGAAGATCGACGGACACGGCAGGGAGAAGTCCAGGCAGTCGGCGACGCGCACCCACGGCTGGAGCTCGCCTGCGGCGATGCGCGCGGCATCGGTGGGGTCGTCCGGGTTGCCATGCGTCGGTTCCGGCCAGACGATCTCCTCGTCGTCGCAGCGCATGACCATGTAGAGGCGGTCGCGGATCGTGCCGGCGCCGTCCTTCCAGGCACGGCGCATGCGCCACTCGATTTTGGTATAGCCGAGGGAACGCCACGCCGCGACGAAGGCCTTGAAGGTCGCTCCCTTGCGGTTCGGGTCACGCTTGCCGTTCTCCAGCAGGGGCGACCAGTCGACATATTCTCCGACGTTCTCGAGGAAGACGACCCGCGGGCGCTGCCATTTCGGCAGGGCCTTTACCCAGCCGACGATGGCCCAGCCGATGCCGCGCGTGTTCACGCCGACGCGGTTCGGCGCCGCTCCCTTCGCCTTACTATGGTCGGTGCAGTCCGGCGACATCCAGAGCATGCCGATCGGCCGCCCGGCGCACATGCCGACGGCATCGACGGTCGCGACATCCTGAATCATGTGCTTGGTGCCGGGATGGTTTGCCCGGTGCATGGCGAGCGCGTACTCGTCATGGTTCACCGCGATATCAGGGCCGCGGCCAAGCGCGATCTCGATGCCCTCGGATGTCCCTCCGCCGCATGCGAAGCTGTCGATGACGAGCTCGTCGAGGAAATTGGCGCCAGTCTTCATGCCGCCCCTCCAGACAGGGGCGCGTCGAGACGCGGCACCGGGATGTGCCAAACCACCATGATGCAATCGTCGCGACCGAAGAGCGCCTTGTACTCGCCGATCAGCCAGGTCGGCTTGCCGCCGGCGGCGATGAACCCGGGGTCGAAGGCGCCATCGTGCCGCTTCCACCGCTTGCCGGGCGTATTGCCGGTTGGCAGCGAGGCGCTGTACTCGTCGAGATCGTCGAACTCGGCCTTGGTGAGATGCAGCGCCGGCAACCCGGCGTAGCCCTTCGCCTTGCACTCGGCGGCTTCGGGGCACTCCCGGATGATCTTGTGCGCGGCCGCCGTGTCACCGTAGTCGCAATCGCCACAGACCTCGCATTCGTGGACCGGCAGCGAGCACGACGCATCGGGATGGCAGCCGCAGTTCTTGCCGCCGAGGAACTTCCATTTATGCCCAGAGGCGCAGGGGTGCGGCATCACTGGATGTCCCCCTTGCTCGGAATGTTGGGGGAGGCGTCTCCGGGACCGGTACCCCACTGCGTGTGCATGGCGATGCCCTCGCGGACCCGCCGTTCCAGAGCGCCGGGCAGAGCTTCCGCCACGAGCTCGCACATCTTCTTGTGCGCCTCGATGGGCGCGGAGCTGATTGCGTAGGAGGCCAGCCGTATCGCCATCTCCATGACGAACAGCTGGTCGTAGGGGAGGCAGTGGTCGAAGACGACTTCCATGCAGCCGCGCAGCGCATTCTGCGCCGCCGCGACTTTCGCCATCTGCGGCGGGACGCCCCTCTGCTTGCTGGCGGCGAGGCGGCGGTCGGTCTCGACCTTCACGCGCTCGAAGAAGGCGCCGACGGCCTCCTTTTCGTCATTGGTCATCATGCTGCGCGGTCCTGATTGTTGGTGGGCGCGCCGCCGACAGCCAGCAGATCCAAGCCGCGGTAGTAGCCAAGCGCCTGCAGCGACCGGATCAGTTTCCGGGCCTGCTTCTGTGCTGACGCATCGATGGCGGGCACTTGGGCGCGGTGTTCGATCGCGCCGATGAAAAGGGTCATGGCCTCGTCGATCGCCGAACCCTCGGCGAAGACGAAATAGCCGGTCTCGACCATCGCCTTGATCCAGTAGAAGGCGACGAGTCCGAACTTCGCGACGTCTTGCCCCTCGCCGGAATACGGGCCGAGCACTTCCTTATGAACGCGGCGAACGCGCTCGAGGATCTTGTGGGCCCGGTCTTCAGGAAGGTCGTCGATGGGCTCGCGCGCGGCGACCTTCAGGAGATCCAGTGCGCGCCGGTAGTCCGCGTCCTCGCGGTCGACGCCGGCGATGACGACGCCCAGCATCACCTGGGGCGGCAGGGAGATTTCGACACGCTGACGGTCCGACAGATAGGGCATTAGAGCTCCCCCGTGCCAGTGGCGGCCAGGTGGCCCATGGCCAGCAAGATGCCGGCGATAAGGCCGAGCACGAACCCAAGGATGGCGAGCATCATCTTCTCCGCCCGGGTCGCGCCGATCGTAATCTTGACGCTGCTGCGCTCGGCGAGGCGCGCTCGCTCGAGATAGGCGTTATTGGCGATCTGCAGATCGGTTCGGTGCCGCTTGAGGCTGTCATTCTCAGTGAAGAGCGCCAAGTTCGCGCGGACGAGGCCCCTGACCTGCCCCTCAAGCTGTGTGATGCGCCCCTGCAGCTGTTCCACCTCCTTCGGCGAGAGAGCAGCAGGATTCCTGTCCTGTGCGTTCATGACGGTTCCTTCTTCCGCTTAGGGAAAGGACGGCTTGGCCAGCGGCTCTTGCGCGGAGCCGGCTCGTCTCCCGCCTGCTTGGCCAGGAGGCGCTGCCGAAATGCCTCTTCGTTCTTGGAAATGCGGCGTGCCTTGGCGATCGCGTGCTTGTCGCTGCCGGCGGAGGCGATCCGCTTCTCCCCGCCCAGCCCATTGGTTTTCACCTTGTGGCAGGACGGGCAGAGGGGACGCATGTTCTCGAGGTCGTCAGAGCCGCCCAAGGCGCGAGCATGGATGTGGTCAAACTCGCAGTCCGACATCGCCGGCAGGTGCTTGCCGCACTTCACGCCGCGCTCGGGAAGGCCCGGGCATCGGCAGTAGCGAGCCATGATGGTCAGCTTCTGCTTGGGGGTTAGCGAGGGGCGCGGCGGGATATCGGCCATAGCTGCCTCACGCGAACGGATCGCGGTACTGGCTCAGCCGACGCAGCCAGTGGTTGGCCGTGTCGACGACCTCCTGCTTAAATTCGCGCTTCGGATCGACCACCCACTCGAGATAGCCGCGGTCCATGTCGGACCAGAGCTGCCCCTCGTATTTGCCGAACGGCACCGTCTTGAGCAGCACCGGCGTTGTTGTGAGCTCCACCAGCCGCGCGGCAGGTGTCGTCGACAGCATCCGGCCGAGAATGTGAGCAGTGACATAGGTGTCCGGCCCTGCTCGGTGTGGCGGCATCGCCAGTTCCGGCCAGACGAATCCTTTGTCGATCCCGAGCCGATAGCGAAGCGCCTGGTTGCCGTACGAAGGCATGTCCGGCCACAGGTGCTTGGCGCAAACCATGGTGCAGATCCACGGGAACGGATCGCCAGAAAACAGCGCGCGGTCGAACTTCGCATGGTGCGCGGCGAACACGTCGCCCAACTCCATGCCCGTGTAGAGAAACGCGTGCGCGTCCTCCGGCGACACGCCGCCGGCTATCTCGTCGTCGGTGAGGTGGTGGGCGGCTCGCGCCTCCGGCATCACCGGGATGCCGGGATTCACCATCAGGAAGCTGGGGCGGGTGATGTGGGGCATGGAGCCGCCGAGAAGGACATCCGTCCATCCCGCCTCGACGATGCCGACCGGCTCGTCCTTGCCGACCATGCCGGTCGTCTCGAAGTCCACGACGCGAATTTTCATGGCAGCGGCCTCACGGATACTTGCCGATGGCAAGCTTAGGAACGTCGAGCAGGGCCCGAACCTTGTGGACGAACATGGCGTGATCCGCCGTCCAGGGACGGCCCTCGGCATCGGCCTTGACCGCCCACAGGGTGATGTCGACACAGGCCTTCAGCAGCGGGTGCAGATATTCGGGGGTCGCCCCCTTCCAGAGCGGCGCGGCATCCTTCAGCATGTCGCTGCGCTCTTTCGGCGTGATGCCAGCTTCCAGGCCAATGGCGAGCAGCTTGGTGACGCCCTCAATGGCCTTCTCGCGGTCGGCCGCGTCGACGGTCATGTCAGGCAGGTCCAGCGGTGCCGGCTTCGGCCCTTCGTTCCTGCCCGTGTCACTCTCGACACGCCCTGTCTCACGCGGCGCGGCATCGCCGCTGTTGACATTCGACGCTGGAGCCGGCTGCCGGTCCTGCGGCATAGCGATGGCCGGCTTGTTCTCGATGGCCGCGGTGGCGGCACTCTGGACGGCAGGGCGGGTCTCCCCTTCAATGATCCGCCCGGAGAACGGATCGACACGCTCGGCCACGCGCGGCTGGCTGAAATCGAACATGTCGTCCTGGCGCTGGAGCAGCGCGCGGATCTTGTCGTTGTCGACCGAGATGTATTTCGAACCGCGGCGGAGCACGGCTTTGCGCCGCATCTCGTCGCCCCAGTTCGTCCAGGCCGGGCTATTGGGTGCCTTCGACGCCTTGCGCACCTTCTCGAACTCGTCGACCGACATGGTCTCGAGGTGCATCACCCGCTTCTGGTCGTCGCGAAACACCACATAGCCGCCAACCACCGGTCCACGATCCTTGGAGAACGGGTCGGACTTATGCGAGAGGGAGTCGGGATCAGCCTCGTCGAGGATGAACTCGTCCTTCTCGTAGACCAGCTTGCAGACGATCGAGAACACGCCGCCAAGTTCGCGCAGGCGCTTGATAACGCCGTGAACCATGGGTTGGTAGTTCGCCAGCATGACGCCAGCCTTGCTATCCCAGTACGGGAGCAGCACCGCTTCCTTGGAGTCGGGCACCAGACCGTCGGCGGCACACTTCATGATCTCGCGACGCAGGCTGTCGGCCGTGCATTCCAGGATCTTCGGCTCCTGCTGGATCGCGATCATCAGCGTCGACCGAAGGCGGTCGTAGCTCTGACCGTTCTCCGCGAGCAGCGGGGCGATATCTCCCCTCACCTCATCGAGGATGGCCGCCGGATCGGTGGCGAGCGCCACTGCCTTAGCGGTGGTTCGGCTGCTCATGGAGGATCCCTCGGTTGTAGGTGGGCATGACGGTGTGGTTCAGCCGGAGGGGAGCCTTCGGCGGCGGCGTCCAGAGTTGGTCGACACCGAACCGGGCGACGTAGGCGAGGTAGGTGTCGAGCGCCGCGGTGACGGTCTTGCGCGCCTCGACGAACATCACGTCCTCGGTATCGATCGACAGCGTGATCGGGATCATCCCATTGTCCCGCCGCATGAAGATCCACACCCAGTCGACGCCGGGCGCGTTGAAGAACGACTCGAGATAGCCAGGCGCTGGCGGGATGCCAAATACCTGCCCTTCACTCAGGAAGGCGCGGCCGGCCACGTAGCCGTCCATGTACCCGCCGGTCTGCAAGTCATAGAACTCGTCGTAGACCTTGCGGATCGCCGCCTCTTCGTCGGAGCCGCCCTTGTAGGAGGTGAATGACTTGAGATCGACAATGAGAGACTTTGGGCGCTGAGGCGTTGGCCCAATGCCGTAGTCGTAACGGCACTTCCGGCGGATGCCGCGCTCATCAACCCAAATGACCGACATCTCGGCGGCGCCATCGAGCAGCGAGCCCGCGGTCATGACCGAGGAGAGGGTCGGATCCCGCTCCATGTTGGCGACTGCGTCCTCGATCTCCTGCACCTGCCGATCAGTCAGCTGCACATGGTCGGGATGCTCAGCCGACCACCGCGCGAAGATTTCGTCGAAGAACGCCGGGCAGTCGTCCATCTCCTTTGCGCGCGCCATCAGCTCCGGCTTGTTGCCGGTCAGCTTCTGGCCATGCATGCGCAGGAAATCCTTGATCTGGTCGGTCGTATTAAGGGCGTCGGGATAATCTTCCGGGCGCGGCGGCTTGGCGTAGCGCTGTTCGAACGCAGCCTTGCCCTCCAGGACGCGGCAATGCCATGCCCGCCCCCAGACCAGATGCTCCGGCTCCACGTCCTTGCGCGGCCGTAGGCGGTCGTACTGCCACTTGCACGGCTTGGTCGCCAGCCCCTTGATCGAGGTGGAGCCGAGAGCCGGATCGGCGTGGTAGGCCTCCTCCGCAAGGCCGAGGTGAAGGCCCAAAGGGAGCAGCTCGCTCATTCCGCAGCCTCGCGAACCTGAGCAACCATGCCGTCCTCGATGACGATCGCGCTGTCGCGGCCCGACTGGACAGTCTCGACCCATATCTGCAGGTCATTCTCCTCCGCATAGCGGGCAAGCGCCGCCATGGAGTCCTCGTCGAGGAGCGAGCCATCGCGCACCCGCACGACTCGGAGCTTCGGGTTCATCGCGCCGGCGACGGCCACCGACACCCGCAGTTGCTCGGCATCGCTGGCCTGGTCGAAGGGCTGGCCATTGAGGAGCACCGCGTCCTCGGCGAGCTCCAGCCCGGCGACCGGAAGCTTCGCCTCGCGCACCGCCTTCGCCGCGGCCTCCTTTCGAGCCTCCATCGCCCTGGTGAGGGCTTCGCTCTCATCGAGCAGGCCCTTCCGCTGCTTCACCAGCGACGCGAGCCGGTCCTTCTGGTCGACGTTGCGGTTGGTGGTCTCGGATTCGCTGATGCGCTGCCGGATCGGCACGATGTCGATCGGGTCGTCGATGACCAGTGTCCCGAGCAGGCGTTCCGCTTCCGCCTGCGCCTCGGTGGTCTGAAGATCCTCGTTCCTCAGATCCTCGATCTGCCTCTCCAGGTTGGCGATGCGCTCGGCGTTCCGCAGCCGCGTGGCCTTGAACGACGCGATGCCATCCTGCAGCCGCCGCTGGTTGGCGAGTTGCTGGTCGATCTTGCTGTTGTGGTCCAGCGCACCGCTCAGTTCGGCCATCAGGCTTTCGACGCTGATCCGCTCGTCCGGCGTGTCGTCGGGAACGCGGATATCGTCGATCACCGGGACGAGATCCTTGGCCTTGCGGTTCACCTCGGTGCGGGCCGCGAAGTCCTCCTTGTTGGCCTGGTCGGCGGCCGCGAAGTCGAAGCCGGGCACCATGCTGCGCAGCGCGGTCACCTGATCGGCCGCTTTCATGCGGGAGAACGATAGGGGGTCGAAAGTGAGCTCGCCGAGGAAGCCGTTCAACACGTCCTGGGGGCTTGATGCCTTGAAGCCGTCGCGGTTCTTGACCGTCAGGATCTCGGTGTAGTCGCCCCCCTCTTTCACCTTGAAGGTCTTGGTGACCACGTAGTCGCCGATGTCGAGCTCGATGACGCCCTTCTCGGCGCCGTCCCGCACCGGCTTCGACTGCACCGGCTTCTTGCCGCCGAGCGCCCACCAGATCGCATCCAGGATGGACGTCTTGCCCTGGCCATTCTTGCCGGTGATCTCCACCACATTTCCCTGTGGCGTGATCTCGACGGCGGTCAGTCGCTTGATGTTCTCGGCGCGAAGCGAGACGATTTTCATGAGGCTCCCCTTGTCGAGGAACCTCACATCCCCCGACGGAATCGTTGGCGCGAAGGCGTGGCTAAAGAACCACCCCGTGGCAGTGGGCCAGACACGCGATCCGGGCGAATTTCATGTGATCGCGTCACCTCTCCGAGGGCTCATCGCCGCTGTGCAAGGCTCGGATGGCTCCTGCCATTTCCGCCTGCAGTTGGGATGTGCCGCTCGGCATAGCCGCCTCGCCCGGCTGACGATCGAAACGTACGTTATGTACGAAACATGGTCAAGTACGTTTTGTACGAAAAATCTTGCCGAGGGGTGCGGCTGGTCGTACAAACGAAAAACCCCGGGCTGGAGACCCGGGGCTTCGAAAAGAGGTCGGTTGGTTTGAAGACGGTGGCGACCTCTCCGTTTGATCGCGGTTTGTTCTATACCATCGGGCGCAGGTAAATAGAAGCCCCACTCCGAAAGTCCGAAGGGGTACCTGCCGTTGCTCTACCAGGAGCGACGAAAAAGTGCGGACGACTGGCGGCGCTGGAAGACGACCGTCGGGGATGGGTGACAGGCGGCTCCGCTGATCAAGTCACTCGGCATAGGGGCTAACCCCGGATGCTCTCAGAGCACGGGGCTTAGTCCTCCTATGTCCGGGCTCTAGGCTCACCACTGATCAAGCAGAGCGAAAGATAGAACAAGAGCAAGACATGAGAAGAATGGTGTACGTTCTATTGAGGGGCGTTCCCTAAAACGAACGGCGACCCGGATTCCATCTGGAAGATGACCCGGTTTACGCCATTGTCGACGACATCATATGTGCGCAGGAACTTATCGCACATGAGTCGGAACCCCACCGCCCCATCCCTGCTTGGCATTGAAATGCCCCCAGAAATGCTGAAGCAGATGTTCCCCGACGATTTGACGAATGTCGCCGCCTCAACCGCCTCGGCTCTATCATCTGGCTTGCCGAACACCGAAAATTTATCGATCGGGATTGAATCTGCGACTGCTGGCGAAGCAGCCAGGATGGCGGAAAGAAAGCCGGCGAGCACGATCCTTTCAGATGTCATGGATGACCCTTCTCACACGGCCGAACACATAGAGATCCTCGCGGTCCGCCGGCGTCGCCATGTGGTCCGGGTTCGTTGAGAACGGCTGAAGGCGATCAGGATCGCGTTTGAACATCTTGAAGGTGGCCTCTCCCTCGTCGAGGGAAAACACATAGAACCTACCGTCAATGAGCCGCGTATCCGCCCGGTTGATCACAATGATGGCTCCGTCAGGCGCGACCCTGTTCATGGAGTCGCCATCCACCTGAAGAGCAACCCACTCGCCCTCCGGGAGATCACCGATCTTGATGCGTCGGAGTACGTCGTGCTCCTCCACCGTTGGCTGGTGTCGAAGATTGCCGGCACTCACCATGGAAAGGACGGGAACGTCCACTTCTGACGTTTGGGCGCCCTTCCCTTTCTGCCCGTACAACAGCCATCCAGCATCCACGCCGAAGACGTCCGCATAGATCGGCGCCATCTTCCGCGAGATCGGGCGGTTGCCGTTCTCGTTACTGGTGAGGGTGTTCTGGTTGATGAGGCGCGGGAACGCACGGGCCGCCTCAGCAGGACTCTTAAATCCCGCAGCCGCCCTCGCCTTCTGCAATCTGTTCTTCGGCTCTTCCATCCGTACACGATGAACGATTTTCCTCGTCCAAGGCGTACGATTTCCTCTTGAACAACCTTCGTACGAAATGTACTGTTTGGGAACTGGCCAACCGGAACCCGGCACAGGACCACATGACAACCGTTGACCTGAACTCATCTATCCCGGCCTCCATCCCCGACCTGATTGGTCGTTGGAAAACGTTCGTGGAGTTCGCGAACGACGTCGGCTGCGGATATGAGGCGGCAAGGCAAATGTATAGAAGGGAGAGTATTGCTCCCATTTATTGGGAGGCGCTCATTGCCTCCTGCAAGAAACGAGAAATTCCCGGTATCGATTGGGAGTGGCTTGGGCGGGCTAACGCGAAATCGAAGGCATAATCTCCTCGTCACGTATCGATCTCTCCATAGAAACTACATGTTTGGAGGCGTTTCTTGGGGGGCGTTCCATTTTGGAATTCTGAGCGAGACGATGCTCTTCGCGTTTTGGTTTCTTTGAAGAAGTCCGAGCGCGCGATCGCTCGTGATCTGGGAATCCATCGAGAAGTAGTGCGCCGGCGCATCAAGAAACTGGGGCTCAATGAGCCCAGCGCGCCGGCGGGGGCGCGGATGCCGCGCCACATCCAAGATTTCAACCGCGCACGCCGCGGCTTCTACGTCCCGCCCGACCTGGAGCCTCGGTATGCCGAGCTCCTGAGGTCAGGCCTGCCGATCGAGGAAGCCCGCCAGCAGCTAGGCATCGAGAAAGACTGAACCGAGGAGACCAACGACGATGGCCAAGAAGGAGCGCATCGTGACCAGCGAGCACAATGAGAAGACGCAGCAGGAGATCTGGGAGGACCAGAAGTTCCTCGACACCTTCGGGGAGATCAAACGCCTCGAGTCCGACATGGCGAGCACAAAGGGTGATATCGGCGCCGCGCTGAAGCGCCTGAAGGATATGGGCTGGACGAAGAAGGACCTCGAATTCGCGAAGACGCTCGAGGACAAGGACGTCGGCCAGGTGGTCGCCGACTTCGAGCGGAAGATCCGCATCGCGAAGCTGTTCGGCCACCGTATCGGCCGGCAAATGAGCCTCCTCGACGAGGATCCCGCGTCGCAGGACGAGCGAGCCTATCAGGCGGGCTTCGCGGCGGGACGGCTCCGAAAGCAGATCGCCAATCCCTATCAGCCCAGCACGAGAGAATTCGAGCGCTGGGAGGATGGCATCCGCGACGGCAACAAGCTCGTCAACAAGGAGCTCGCCGGCGCGATGGCAGAGCAGCCAGACTGACAACCCAGAACGGCGATCCCTCAACTGGATCGCCGCCTTTCGTCAACCGACATCATGAGGAAATTTCCGTGAGCAAGATCGAGTTCGGCCGTACCTATCGCGACTGCATCACCCGATTCCAGGGTATCGCCACCGGCCACTCCCACTACATCTCCGGCTGCTCGCAGGTGCTTCTCCAGCCGGGCGTCGACAAGGACGGCAAGCTGCTGGAGGGGCACTGGTTTGATGAGCAGCGGCTCGAGGAGGTTGCCGTAATCGGGCAAATCACGCTCGACAACGGCGCTACCCCCGGCCGCGACGTCCCGGCACCGAAGCGCTAAGGGCGGCGGGAACGTGAGCGCGAGCACATGGTTCTTCGATCCCCTGCTCCCGCTGCACTACGAACTCATTGTGGTCGACCCACCGTGGGACTTCGGGCTGTATAGCGAGAAGGGCAACGCCAAATCGGCGCAGCGGCAATACCCCTGCATGATGGACCACGAGATCCTTGCCCTGCCGGTGGGTTCGCTCGCTTCGATGAATTGCCTCCTCTACCTCTGGGCGACGGCACCGCAACTCCCCCTCGCCATCGACTGCGTCAAGGCGTGGGGGTTCAAGTACAAGTCCTTCTTGGTCTGGCGGAAGCGCACGGCCAAGGGCAAGGAGCGGATGGGTACAGGATATCGTGTCCGCACCACCGGCGAGATCGTTGTAGTTGGTGCCATCGGTAACCCAAGGCAGAGCTGGGTGCCACGCACGGTATTCGACGGGGTCGTGCGTGAACACAGCCGCAAGCCCGACGAGTTCTACGCCATTTGCGACCGCGTGATGCCCCACGCCCGCCGCGCCGACGTTTTCGCGCGCGAGCAGCGGCCGGGCTGGCACGCATTCGGTAACGAGACCACCAAATTCAACACGGAGAAAGCGGCATGCGAAATGGCGCGCCCGGCTCCTACTTTGTCCTCGATCCCGGCCGAACCGCAGGGTTTGCTTATTGCCTTGCCGGAGGTGCAGGCCTCCGGCACGGGACATGGCGCTTTAAGCAGGAAGACCATGGCGAGGCGTATGCGGAATTTGCAGCGTACCTGAGGCGGCTGCTGTCGGGCCTGCCGGATCCCCAGCTTACGATGGAGCTGATGACCATCGTCGCGCACGGCCCGAACCAAGTTATCGACCCCGAGCAGATTGCGTTCTCCGCCGGCTGGCAGGCGATTGCCAAGGCCGTCTGCTTCCAGATGAGGCTGCGGCCCGCCGAGACCATAGCGATCGCGACCTGGCGCTCCCGCACGCACGGGAAGACTCGCGTGCCAAAGGATCTGGAGAAGGCGCCGCAGGCTCAACGCAGCAAATGGCTCAAGCAGCAGGCCATAATTTACTGCGACCGGGAGGGGTGGTCCTACAACACCGAAGACGAGGCCGAGGCGCTGTGCATGCTTCACGCACTGCGGATCGAGCACGAGCCCGGGCTCGCCTTCGACAGGGGCAAGTCCTACGTCCAGCAGCAGACGCTCCTCTGATGTCGAGTGACCTCACGTATCAAGAGATCGTCAACCGCCTGAACGACATGGCGGAAGCGATTGCCGAGCAGTGCATCCCGAATGGAAAGCGCGAGGGCGTTTACTGGCGCGGCGACCTGCACGGCAAGGTGTCCGTCCATATCCGCGGCGGCCGGGCGGGCACTGTGGGATACTGGCAGGGGCAGCACGTCGCCAATGCCAAGGGCGGCGGCAACCTGATCACGCTGATCGAACTCGCCTTCAACTGCAAGACCCACGGCGATGCAGTGCAGATTGCAAAGACCCGCTTCCTCGGTCTGGAAGGGCGTCGCGAGCTCACGGCCGAAGAGAAGCGGGAATGGGCGCGGCAGCAGGATGCATCCAAGCGGCAGGCGGAGAAGCGTCGGCGTGCCGACGAGCGGGATAGGCAGCGGAAGGCGGAGACGGCGAGCGCTGTCTGGCACGAAGCGGTGCCGATAGCTGGCACGCCGGCCGAGGAATATTTGCGCACCCGCTCGATCGAGCTGACTGACTTCCCGCAAGGCACCGGCTGGATGCCGAGCCTTCGCTACCATCCCGCTGTCATGCTCGGCCGGGAACGGCACCCTGCTCTGATCGGCGGCGTCCAAGCAGCCAATCGGAAGCTTATCGCTATCTGGCGCATATTCATCGGGCCGGACGGTCGCCCCCTCCTCGACGGCGACGGGAAGAAGATCAAGCTAGGCCTCGGGCCGGCGGCCGGCGGTGCCGTTAGGCTGGCTCCGCAAGGGCCTGTACTTCGGCTCACGGAGGGCATCGAGACCGGTCTCGGAGTCATGCTGCTCACCTGTTGCAGGGTGCCGGTGTGGGCGACCCTGTCGACCTCTGGGATGGTCAACTTTCAGATCCCCGCCGGCGTGCGCCGGATCGAGATTTACGCGGACGCGGACCGCTACCGCGAGAACATTCAGACCGGCGGCCTCTCCGATCCGCCGGGTATCAAGGCAGCAAAGATCCTGCAGGAGCGAGCCATCAACGAGGGCATCGAGGCGGCTGTCTATCCGTCGCCTGAGCCTGACGACTGGCTGGATTGCTGGGTTCAGAGGAAGAAAGATGAGCGGCAACAGCGCTTCGTCCAATATTTCTAACGTCAAGATCGAGCAAATCGTCCTCGGCGCCATCCTTATGAACGAGGAAAATTACTGGGCTGTCCACGACATCCTCTCTATCGACATGTTCGGATCGGAGGACCACCAGAAAATATACGCGATCATCTACGAGCTTGCCTCTGACGGAAAGGCAATCCGGGTCCCCATCGTTGCCGGGCGGATTGGAGGTCTGAGCGACGGTAAGGATGCCGAGGCTTATACCTCGATGCTCCTGCACGTGGCGTCTCGAGAGGATTCCATCCCGCTGAGCGACTATGCGCTTGAACTGCGCTCGTCGGCGACACGGCGGAAGCTCATTGCCCTCGGTGAGAGCATCGTCAAGGCCGCGCAGGATGTGAAATATGACCCGGACCAGATAGCGGACCGGGCGTCGGAGCGCCTTTCCGATATCTCGCGCTCGGCGGCGATCGAGCAAGAATCCACGGTGTCGGGCGTGTTCGCCAAGATCGCGGAATCCTACTCGACGAAGGGCAGCGGTGTGGTGCTGCGCCCCTGCCTGATCGGGCTGGAGGAAATGGTCGGCACCTTCCGGCCCGGCTCTCTCGTCCTCTGGGGCGGAGCGCCCGGCAGCGGCAAGACCGCCATCGCCATGCAGCAAATGCTGTTCTCCAGCACGGTCCACCCGACATCTCTTTTCGAATTGGAGATGGACTCGGAATCTCTCGTGACCCGTTCGACGTCTGGCCAGACCGGCGTGTCGCTCCGCAATATGGCAAACGGCCTGACCGAGGCTCAGTACAAGGCGCTGATGAAGGCGAAGGCGGACTTCGCCAGCCTCAAGATGACCATCGTCCACCCGGCGAAGATGACCATCCAGCAGATCCGCAGCCGCGCCTACGCGCATAAGCGCAAATACGGCCTGGATCTCCTCGCCGTCGACCACATCAAGCTAGTCGAGCGCCAAACCAAGAACCGCATGGACCCGGTGGAGCGCGCCTATGAGAACGCGCGCGATCTCAAGGCGCTGGCAAAGGACCTCGGCTGCGTGGTGATCGGCCTCTGCCAGTTCACCAAAGCTGCGCGGCAGAAGGAGCACCCCGAGCCCGAGATGGAGGACTTCTACGGTGGCTCACTGGAGGAGCACGCCGACCTGATGCTCGCAAACTTCAACCGCAACGACTGGCACAACCGCAACCCGCCGGTCACGAAGCAGGGCAAGGCCTATGAGGAATGGTTGAGCAACAAGAACAGCACCGCCGGGAAGATCGAAGTCTACAAGCTGAAGGATAGGTTCGGCCCCCCACGTGATCGTCGGATCTTCGAGTGGGACGGCGCGAGCACCGTCTTCCGGGATCAGGCTTCCCAGACCGCCCTTTTCGACGACGCGATCACGCTGTGAGGCGCCCAATGAACGAGTGTAATGCCTTCGCGAAACCTGTGCCCGGCGGCTTCATCGCCTTCCTTCGTACCGTCCGCGACGCCGCGGCAAAGCCTATCCTCTCCAAGGGAGGTAAGCCGGCGGTGTTCGCCACAGAGCTAGAAGCCACCCGCGAGGCGATGAAGCACCTCATCCAATACATCAACGGCAATCTGGTCCGGGATGGCGAGATTGCCCAGGCCGAGGCAGCGGCAGACCAGTTTTTCAAGCCGGAGGTCCGGCGGAAGAGGCGACGGGGGAAGCATGGGTTCGGCCGGAAAGCGCACAACGCAGCACACTGACCGGACTGCATACGTCGCGTGGGTGCTCTGGCTGATCGGCATGTCGCAGAGCTCCATCGCCGCGGTGCTGCTGAAGCGGCGCAAGCAGGTCGCCGGCATCGTAGACCGATCGCCTTACGCCAAGCGGTCGGAAATGACGGACGCGGAGCGGCAAGCCGCGATTAACGAGTTGCTGGCCGTCAGGCTCGGCGAGGACGGAAAAACGGTGGACGGCGGGATCCTGGACCGGGTGCCCATGAAGATCATCCCGCTTCGGCGGGCACAGCGAAGGAAGGGGAGCAGCTGAGATGGCGACTGGACAGGGGATTCTCGATCGCCTGAAGCGGGTGAAGGCCGGCGCGTCGGCGCCCATGAAGCGGGGCGTCTTGCCGCTCGTCGCCTTCTACGGGCGCGAGCCGGAAAGTGAGGCGATGCGCCGAAAGATGTATGACGCAATCGAGCGCGTCATGGCGATGGACGATGCGCGCCTGCCCGCCGACACCCCTGTGCGCCAGCACCACATGCTCCTCGACTGGGGCGACGCGGTCGGCATCCTCAACGTGGACGCCAGCCCGATAGAGCTTCTGGTGTACCGGGGTGAGCTCGAGACGCCTCTCGACGACGAGGGGATGGCGGGCGTCCGCTTCTACTCGGCGGTGCGCTTCAGGGATCTCCACTCAAGCGCGGGCGGGCGCGGCTACAAGTCGTTCTCGCTCGAGCGCGTGGACGGCGGCGGCGCCTCCTCGGATCTGTCCGGCTATCAGCTGGACTGCATCAAGCACATCGAGCGGATCCGAGCAGCAATGCCGAAGCCCTGGCTTTATCCCATGTTCGAGGCGGCCGTCGTCCGAGACCAATGGTTCGACCTGCGTGCTGAGCACGACAATGGAGATGGGCGGCGGGACCGGACGATTTCGGCGCTGTGCTTTGGTCTGGATGTCGTGGCGGTTGAACTGGGCAACCTTAACCGAGCCGGCTTCAAGCGCCGGTGGCCCGATGGCGCACCGGTCATGCCGCCGTCGGTTCGCAGGTGGCAGCGCTCTACCGCTGCGCCTGCTCGGTGATGCGCTCGGCGAGCTCGAAGTTCTCGTCGCTCGCCGCCAAGAGCCTCGCCAGGACATGCACACTGTGCGGTATGTCCTGCTCTCCATCGATCCACCCCATGACCCGACTCTGGGGGAAACCGGCAAGCTCAGAGAAGTAGGTCACCGTGGTGTCCATCTTCTCGATCAGATCGGCGAGCTCGGCGCCGGTGAGCCGCTGATACCCGCCGGCCTTCCGAGTATCGCGGGTGCGGCTGTCATAGAGGCGCAGCACCGCCTCCTTGGCTGCAATCTCAGCTGCTCGCTCATCGTCGTAGAGGCACACTCCAGCCCGGTCGCGCACCAGATCGGGAACCAGCCCGGGCAGGGCAAACTGCGCCGCGAACTGTGACCCGCGAGGCAAGGCCTTCGCGATCAGCCTGGACGCCGGCTTGTTGCTCATGCTGCTTCCTTCCAATGCGGCAAGCTCGATCATCGATCGAGCCCGTACTGATGTCGCCCATCCTTCCAGACTCGAAGGATCATGGTGTTAACGTAGGTTCCGGCCTCCGCAAAGGAGCCAGCCGGAAGGTCATCCCAAACCGCCTTCATCTTCTCCATCAGCGCGCGGAACGCGATGGACTTGCGGGTCTCCCGGAACTCGGTGCCGGCCGACATGACGGCGATCAGGCAGCCGTCCGGCTTCAGGAAGTCGAGGGCGTGCATGACGTGGTCGATGTCCCGCTCGCGATCGAACGGCGGGTTCATCACCACCCGGTCATATAGCCGGTGCTCGTTGGGGCGGATCGCGAGAAAGTCGGCGCAGGTGACCCGATTGTAGATGCCCTCGGCGGTCAGCTGGTTGGCCAGCTCAGGCTGGATCTCGACACAGTCGACCAGGTTGTCCCAGCGATACTCATCGCGATAGCGCTCGGCGTAATGGCCCCAGTCCTTGGGATCGAACCGCTTGACGCAACGCCGGGCAAGGTTGCCGGTGCCGGCCGACGGCTCGAGGATGCGCAGCCGCTCCTGGTTGGCGGGACGGAGGACATAGGCATTGCGCACGACGCGCTCGGCCACCTCGTCAGGGCTGGGGAAGAAGCCGAAGCGGCGCGCCGGCGTCAGCTTCTTCTCCTGCAGCGGGTCGGCTTCCTGCGTCTGGCCGTCGCCCAGCACCTCGCCATAGTGGTCGGCGAGGATGCGGTTCACCTTCTCGACGAGATCATCCCGGGCGAACCACAGGTGGGCGTTCCCGTTCTTGAAGATCCTCACCTTGAAGTAGTCGCCTTGGTGCTCGGACTGGTGCGGCTTGAAGGCGTTGAAGCGCCTTTCTGCCGAAATCTGCTCGCCGATGCCGGCATACCGTGCACGCGCCGGCCTGCCGTCCAGCACGAGGAAGGTTCGCTCGACGTCCGCCAGCATGTCGGCGCGGTCGCCATAGTTGGAAAAGTGCCCGGTGTCGCTGCTCACGAGGTAGTTCAGAATCAGCCGGGACCCGACCTTGAACCCGTCGTGCGAGCGGAAACGCCGGTCCAGCTTCGAGAACACGTTGACGATTCCGCGGCGGAAGATGATCTCGGCCTGGCTCTGGAAGTGCTCGAGCGTGGCGTAGACGTTCTCGGGCGTGACCTCCGGCAGCATGCGAGCGATCTCGTCCTGATTGATCAACTGGCCTTCCCTGTCGGTGCGCTCGGGGACATAGCGCATCTGGTCGCGCAGCTCCTGCTTCGCCTGCGCGTCCATCAGCGCCTCGATGCCGGAGAGCTCAATAATGTGCGTCCACACGGTGACGTCGATGAGCCGACGCGCCGTGCGCCGGAACTGCTCGCGATCGGGTACACGCACGGCATGGAAGAAGGCCTTCACTTCCTCCGCCTGATCGGACCAGTGGGCATGCCGCCCGGGCGAGGCCTTCTCCCAAAGGATCCCGGCTTCCTTCACGGCGTCGCCGGCGGCCTGGATGACGTCGAAGGCCGCGTCGTAGCGGCGGATGGCTTCGTCGCGAAAGGCGCAGATCTGCTCGACGGTGTTGGTGGGGAGGAGTGCAGTCACGGGTATCTCCTGAATGCCATGATCGGCGGGGGTGGGAGGCGGCTATCCGCCTCCCGGCAGGTTGTCAGATGCGCATCGGCATCTGCGCATAGGTGATGGCTGGATCTGCGCCATCCTTGATCACCGCCGGGCCGGACGGGTCGTCGATTTCCAGCATGGCGCCGCCATCCAGCTGGCCGAGCAGCTGCATGAGGTACCCGGCGTTGAAGCCGATGGAGAGTTCGAAGTCGCTGGTGATGCGCACTTCCGTTGAGGCGGTGCCAAACTCGGGAGAAGAGCAGCTGACAACCAGGCGGCCCGGCGAGAACGAAAGGCTGGTGCGCCGGCTCTTCTCCGACATGATTGAGCTCGCCTGCCTGATGGCATCGATCAGGGGGGCCGAGGGGATGCCGACACGGTGCCGGTTGCTGGTTGGGATCACGCGGCCGTAGTCGGGGAAGGTGCCGTCGATCGCCTTCGACTCGAGTAGCTCGTCTTCGCCCACCAGAAAGGACACGCCTTTCTCAGCAGCCGTCACCATGGCATCCTGGGCTCGCCCATTGCGGCTGACCATCCGATGCAGCTCGGCGACTGTCTTGCGCGGGATGATAATGCCGGCGTCCGGGAGCGCGCCGGCGCCGGCGGGCACATCGACCTTGTAGAGCGCGGCGCGGTGCCCGTCGGTGGCGACGAAGCAGAGCTTCTGCTCGTGCTCGTCGACGTGCATGTAGATGCCGTTGAGGTAGTAGCGGGTCTCCTCCGTCGAGACGGCGAAGGAGACCTTGTCGAGGACAGCGGCGATGGTCGCGGCCGGCAGCACGAAGGAGCAGTTCGAAGTGCCCAACGCCGTGCGGAAGGCCGCTTCGAGCGGGAACTCGCTGGCGTCCAGGCCGCGGTGCAGGGACAGGTTCAGCTTGCCGATCGACGTGACGAGCGCGGCGTCATCGATGGCGAAATTGATGGTTGCAGCATCCTTGACCTTGTCCAGCGTCGCCTTCAGCCGGTGGGCATCGACCAGCACCGTGAAGTCGGACGTCACCGTGCCGGGCACGAAGGTCGTGGTGTAGAGATCGAGGTCGGTCCCGATGATGGAGGCGCCGCCCTTCGTGGCTTTGATCATCACCATCGCGAGCACGGGGATGGTGTTCCGCCGGTCGATGACCTTGCAGGCGTTGACCATGGCGAGTTTGAATGCCGGATAATCGAGCGAGGCGAAGGTAGCGGCAGACGCAATACGGGCGTGAGCGTTCATGGCGGTCTCCGTGATCGCATAATCGCGAGGGGTAGAGGGGAATCGGGATGGTCGAGTTTACGGGGCGAGATCTTCACTTGGTGAAGAAGGCACTGGCGATCGCCGTGCTGGCGATTGAAAGGCAGCCGGGCCCGTTCCAGTCCTTGTCGGACCAGCGGGACATGAAGGAGCTGCTCGACCGGCTGATCGACGGTGATACCGAGATGGCGTTTTACGCTCGGGCGGCCCGGATCGCGGTGACCGGACAGCCGGAGTAGTTCGTCACCCGATCAGCCATTGCCATGCCGTCACCACTACCACGATGATGAGTACGAAGAGAATACGACGTACCCAGATTCGGCCGGAAAGATCGACCTTCACAGAAACTCTCCCGCAAATTTGCCCCTGGGAATCAAAATGACGATGTCCGGTATGGATTTTTCTGAGTGGCTTATCCACAATTTACAGGTAATCGCTACAGCAAATTCGGTCGGAGCACTAAGCTTAAGCGAACAAGATAAAGCTATCGCAGCAGTTTTTTCTAACTTTATATCACTTTATGGGCCAGAAACCGCTCGGGTTTTTGAAAACGCCTTAGGCTCTGCTAAGCCTCGAAAAGCGCTTGGGCTGAGACAAGCAGCCGGGGAGGAAATCGGGGACTACGTTAAATTGTACCCGTATCAATCCATGATAATGATCAAAGAGCAACTAAATAACAAAGGGGTCGCCATATCGGATTCGACTTGGCAATTCATCCTCGGCTCTACCATTAAAGACAGAGTTCAACATATTGCGAGTTCAACAGAAGTATACGAAACTGCAATAAGAAAAAACGCGGAAAAACTTATTATCTCTGCCGAAGAAAGCAGCAGACTTGCCGTTGACAAGATCAACTCTGCAGTCGATGAAACCGAGAAATTACTTTCATCCATTAACGACAGAATAAATGAATCGGCAACAACAAAAATAGAATCTATATTGAAAGAGTTGAATTACGCCAATACTGATATCGAAATATATAAAAGCTCGGCGGAGTCAGCGGCGCAATTGATAAAAGACCAGGCCGCCGGCATGATACATGACATGAACGAGGCAAAAAAGGCGACTGAAGAGCAGATAGAACTTCTGAGATCTGCTCAGAAAGAGCTATCTACGATTTCCCCCGTCGTTGCCCTATGGAAAAGCAAGGGAGACGGACATAGCAAATGGCTCGCGGCTAATATTTTCTTTTTTGTTCTTGTACTCGTCGGATCGGTATTGCTGCTGTATGAATTCGGCGGGGATTACGTGCGCGGCCTCATAGATGTGGCTGGACAGAACAACCAACTGGCGGTCACCGCGCTTATAGCGGCGCCAGTTCTTGGCGCCGCGTGGCTTCTGCGCATCATCAGCCGGTTCATGATGCAGAACCTAGCTATGCTTGATGACGCACGCCAAAGAAAGGCCATCGCAGACACATTCATCGGTCTCGTGGGTGAACCCGGGGTCAAGGTGAGCCGGGAAGAGCGCGCGCTCGCACTGAACGCGCTTTTCCGGGCTCCGCCCGGCAGTGGCGAACCGGACGTCATTCCTCCCAACCTCATCGAGTTGATCACCGGCAAGAAAGACTAGCGCCTCTTTTCCTCGCCTGCCGAGGCGGGCGCCTCCGGATAGGCGGCGCATCAGGCGCCGCTGGCGCAGCACTGCGCGCTCCGCCGGGGATGGGATGCGTGTCCTGTGGTCCACGTCACGCCTCCGCGCCGCTCGGCGGCCGCTCAGCGATCTTCTCGAGGCGAGGCCGGTGGAAGGCCCAGTCGGTGATGGCGCCGCTCTCCTGGTCTTCCACGCGGATGAACCGCTTCGGATAGTGACGGGCGCCGGGCAGGCGCCGGTCGGTGCCCGTGCAGACCCGGGCGACGAGGCCATTCAGCCGACCGAAGTGCCGGGCGTGCGCGTTCTTGGCGCGGCGAAGGGCGTCGCTGGTCCTGGAGTCGTGCTCATCCATTGGCATTGACCGCCACTTCGTCCGCCGGCGCACCCGACAGCGCGAACTGCACGGCGATGATCGCGTCCACGCCGGTAGCGCTCTGCAGGCTGGCGCCCGCCACCGGTTCGCCATAGGCGCCGACCAGGGCGCTCTCGGCTTTTTGCAGCGCGGTCTTCGTCACGCCCGCTTCGGCGAGGAGACGGTAACCAATCGCCTGCGCCGTCCAGCTGGGCGCGCTGGCGTCTTCGTAGTAGGCCAGGCCATGGCAGTGCGGGCACTGGCCGGCCGGCACTATACAGCCGGGACTGATGCGCTCCTCGATGTCGGTGACCATAACGAGCTCCGACGCCGGCATGGTGGCGTCGCAATTCTCGCAGCGGCACGGGATGTCGTCCGCCTCCGGCTGAAGGTGGAGTTGGGTCATAGGGTTCTCCTGGCAATAGAAGGCCTCCCGGCGGGCCAGAGATGGCCGTCGGCGGCAGTTCGCGGATTGTGGCGCGTCAGTCTCGGGCGGCGTTAAGGCCGAGCGTGGCGGCCGTGCAGCGGGCGATGATGTCGGGCGGTATGATGGAGATCAGGTAGGTTCGGAGGCGGGCAGGAATTTCACAGCCGCCTTGCCCATCCGGGCGCAAGCGCCGCGCGACGCCGAAGCCCCGCCGCTTGGTCAGGAATATGACGTACCAGCGTGTGCGCTGCTCGTCACAGAAGTCGATGTAGATCGCGTTCTTGTCGGTGTGGCTCTCGCATACCTCGACCTTTGCGATCAGCGGCCGGAGACGCGCCGGGTTCACGTCTACGATTCCTTCGAGCAGGCATTCTTCGCACGGTCGATGAACGTCGATAGCGTCATGATGATCTCGGTGTTGCCGTCGGGGCTGGCCTTGGCCAGATCCTTCACGATGTTCACCGCGTCCCAGCTGAAGGGCTCGCCGTCGTCGCGCTTGTCGATTTCCGTGCCGTCCCCGCCCCAGGCATCCTCATCGTCGGGAGCGTCGTCCGCCGGGCCGAACACGCTCATCGTCTGATCGCCCTCGATCCCGTCCTCGAGCGAGAACCCGAAGTATAAGTGCTCAAGCTCGGCTGCCTTCGCCATCGCCTCTTCGAAACTGGTCGCCTCGACCTCCGTGGTGGCGCAGCCGCGGAAGGTGCCCCACAGCCGGACGCCATACGAGCGGACGACGGGTTCGGCGTTCTCGCTCGCACCCGCCTCGATCTGCTCGTCGGTGAGACGCGCTCCCGTCTCCCGATCCTCGAAAATGACTTGCGCGATGTCACTCGTCACGTCGTCTTTGATGGTCGTTTCGCCGAAATGAAAAAGCTTCAGCGCGTCAGCGAAAGAAGCAGCATTCACGCTATGGCGCTCCACGCCGCTCTTGGTCACGAAGATGTCGAAGATGGGCATGCCGGTCTCCTTGATTGCCATTAGCGGCGGGGCGTTGGTCGTGAGCGGATCTAAAAATTTCTGTCAGAATGAGATAACTACGGTTATATATCACACCTCATGCTCTTGAGATTGATGAGGGGAAAGTGACCACGATTCGACAGTTATTCCCTCGCATCGACATAACTCCGTTCACGAACATCCTTCGGAACATATCTAGAGCCGTCGAAGGTTTCAATAAAGCTATCGCTAGATCTGATCAGGTCATCTTATCCGGATGGCTACCTCACGCAACGACACCAGATTTTGAAGAATCCGTATTTCTGGACCCAGCAATACTAGACCTGCGACTCGAAGAATTTTATCGCGACAACTGGATCGCGGTCCGCCACACTTTGCTCAGCTCGGTCTCCAAACACAATATCGACGATGAAGCTAAAGCGACATTCGAAGAGGCTATCAATTGCCATGAGGCAGGATTTTATAGATCTGTACCTCGATTGATATTTCCGGAACTTGAGCGATTGGGGCGCATCACTTGGCATAAAAAAGATGAGCCCGGGAAAATGATTTCAAGCCTCCATGAATTGCAAAGGAGCTCCGGCGAAGTAATCGCAGAGTACGCAGATGGTGGCGGTATGTTTACGTACGGGCTCATTGAGAAGTTAACAAATCACATGTACAAAAAGCTGAAGACAAAGGAATCCATCGAGGCCATTTCACGAGACCCAGTCCCCAACCGACATGCCTGCATTCATGGTATCGTGACCTATTCCACCATGAAATCGAGCGTCAACGCGCTTATCATGGCGGATTTTGCCTTCTTAGCTGTGTCCACTGCCACCACTCAGCGGGAGGAAAAGTGACTTCGCCCCTTTCTAGACGCTGATATTGATGCATTCGCCGAACGGCGGGGTAAGCGAGCCGAAGTCTTTGGTCCGCCCATAGACGCCCCAGAGCGTCGGCATGGGCGGTTCCTCGCCGAAGTCGCAGACGTGCATGTCGGTCAGGTAGATCGTGGCCCGCGCATCCGGGAACTGGTCAGCGATCGTCTTGAACGTGTGGCTGAATGCCGTGCCGCCGCCGCCGGCGGGGTGCAGCACCAGTTCGTCGCCGGTCTCGAACTCCTCGATGTGGTTCACTTGGGCGTCGGCGTAGATCACGGACAGCCGATCGACCGCCCCCTCGCCGAACGCCCCGTTGATCTCGGCGGCGAAGTCCCGAAGGATCGCGTCATCGATGGACCCTGACGTGTCGACCGCGATCACGATGTGGCTGACGCCGTCGCTGATCGTGCTCGGGGTATAGATGCCGTGCGGGATGAGCCGGCGGTTCGGCTTGGCCCAGCTGAAATCGCGGTGCGAGGACTCGTCGATGAAGCGGCGCAGCACGGCGCGCCAGTCGACCTTGGGCGCGAGCAGCTGGTCGATGAGCCGCGCGATGCCGGCGGGCAGCTTCCCGGCTTGGGTGGCCTTGGCGACCATCGCCGCCTGCTGCACCTGCGTCATGATCTCGGCCTTCAGCTCGGCCTTGGCCGCCTCGTCGTGCTGTGCGCAGCCATCGAGCACGCCGCCGCACCCGCCTGGGTCCGCGCCAGGCTGCGACGCCGCGGCTGCTGCCGCCGGGTTCTCCTCCAGCAGGATGCGGTAGATTTCCTCGGCGCCGAGGCCTGTGAACCGATCGTCGATGAGCCCAGCTTTCGGCATCGTACCCACGTTGCACGCCTTGAGCTCGCCGTTGATCGCGTAGTCGCAGGCGATGTTGAACAGCATGTGGTGCCGCTCCTGCCGTCGGATACTGTGCAGCATCGCGTTGTGCATGACCTCGTGGGCCAGCACGAAGACGAGCTCGTCCTTCTTCAGGCCGTCGACGAACTTCCGGTCGTAGTAGAGGTGCCGCCCATCGGTCGCCATGGTGTTGATGCGCGGGTCGTCTGTCGCATCGATCATCTTCAGCTGGACCAGCAGCACCGAGAAGAACGGGTGGTCCCACATGAGCGCCGTCTTCGCGGCGAGGATCTTATCGTCGGTGTTCATGGTACGCCTCTGTTGGTGGGCGGAGAGGTGAAGGTATGCCCCCCGGCGGAGATCTTGAGGTTGATGACGCGGGTGTACTGGACGTGGGAAACCGTCACGACCGCATCGCCCTGCGGTCGCTTGGTCGCCTCGATCGAGGCTGCGGCGCACATGGCGATCTGCTCGGGCTTGAGCGCGGCTTTTAGGATCTCGACATCCGGCGGGTTGAGCGGCCCGGTTGCGCTGGGATTCTTCGTGAGGCGACTGATGCGAATGTGGGTCGAACCGAACCACATCCTGCCGCTCGGGCTGTAGCTGAGGCGGTAGCTCGTCTTCGGCCACCCTCTCTTCTTCGGGTGCCATACGAAGCTGGGGATCGGAAGACTCCGGTCGAGCGTCGGAGCGCCATAGTATTTGCGCAGCGTCTCGGCTTTCATGGCTTCGCCCCGCGTGTGATCAGCGCCGCTGTCAGTTCGGCGACGTCCTGGTGAGAAAGTCTGGAGCGGAGGAGCGGGATGGCTCGGGACAGCGAAGGGAACCTGTACCCTTCTTCAATGCGGCGAGGCTTATGCAGAGCCTGCCACTCCCTTGAGCCCAGGTTGATCGAAAGAAGATAAGACCGGGTCTTATCGCCGCGCCGGTGGAAGCGCCAGCACCACTCGATGGCGCCGCCTCTATCGAGATGCCAGTCGGGAATGGCCGTGCGTTCGGTGGGGCCTTCGATCGCGACAAGCCAACGCTCTTGCCGTGTTGTCACGCGCGCCTCGGGTGAATGCCGTCGGAGGTCCCGATAAGCCAGGAATTCACGGCGCGCCTGGTGTCCGCGATCGATCCTGAAGTCGCGAGAGAGGCGGCGACGCAGCGGGCAATTTCTTCGGCGCCGATGGCCTGCTTCGCCATGGCGAGCTCGGCTTCAGTAGCGGGTTTGCGATTCATCCATGGGCTGGCCTTTGAATACCTCTTCCAGACGGAGCAGTCGAAGGTGCGGGTTGCGATCGAGAACCTCAGATCGAACCGCATGATGGGCGCCTTAGCGACGCGCTGCTCGATCATCCAGCGGAAGTCCCCCCTCCTCTTTACGCCATAGGCACGCTCCATTCTCACCTCCTAGCAATCGCCAACGCCGTGGCTTTGGCGAAATCCTCAGGGTTCAGGCGTTTGCGCAGGATGTCGACGACACGTCCCTCCTCCACTGGGCTGCCGTCGAGAAACGCATCGGGATGGACCACCACGCTTGGGTACGCGTCGCCGAGTTCCCTCGACGCGCGCGCCATGGAATTCCCGCGCCACGCGCTGCCGAGTTGGCTGGTGGAGACGGTGAACTTCCGATCCTCTGCCTTGAAGATCAGCGCCCAATGCGCGGTGGTCTGGTCGCCACGGATGCCGACGAAGTACCAGCGCAGCTCCGCGTCCTTCGTGCCTGGGTGAACAGCCTCAGGGCTGAACGGGCCGAGCACCTTGCGGATGATTGCCATCACTTTCTCCCATGCAGGAGGGCGCGCGCCGTGACGGCCGCCAATTGCTCCGGAGGGATCCGCGCTTTGAGGATGTCGGTGACCTTGCCCTCGAAGATCCCGTCGTCCGGCTTCATCAAGGTATGCATGGTCTGCAGATAGGCCTTGGCCTGCTTGTCCTCGCCGAGGTGGTTGACCTTAAATCGCCGGCTGTCGAGGAAGAAGGTCAGCCGGTACATGGCGGTGCGACCGTCCTCATGCTCAGCCGAGAACGTCCACACCGCCATGCCGGGGCTGTCGGCGCGCTTGCTCGGCCCCCAGATGCGCTTGATCCTAGCCATCGGCGGCTCCGCCACGGATGGCCAGCGCGGTGAGCTCCGCGATCTCGATATCGGTGAGCATCGATCGCATGGCGGCAAGCATGCTTCGGCCCGCAAGGTCACGGCGTAGAATGGCGGCCGGCCGGTAGAGGTCGAACAGGCGCTGTCTGTGCGCCTGCTCCCACTTGCTGACGTTCAGGCTGTTGACCGTGAACTTCCGCGAGCTCAGCTCGAACCGCAGGGCCCAGCGGCGGAGTTCGTCCGCTTCGCTGCGGCCGACGAACTCCCATCGTGCGGCTGTGACCACATGGCTGAACCGGGTAATGGTCGCATCCGCTTCGATGGAGTTGCTGATCTGGAACCCGACCGGTCCGGCTATCCACACGATGGGGGCATTCGCCATGGCTCAGCCGAGCGTCACGTCTTGGTTGCGCACGGCCCAGTCGGTGAAGGTGGGCGTGTGCGAGAGCTTGGTGTCGCGCCGCACGGCGTCGACGGTGAACATGATCTCGAACTCGCGCGGCAGCCGGCGCATGTAGACCATGGCGTTGGCGAACGTCCTCTCGTCCACCTTCCGGGCGAGGCCGGCCGAGATGGCGAAGCGAGCCGCCGGATCGGCGGGCAGCTGCGTGGTGTCAGGCTTCGACAGCACCAGGTCGAGCGACGGGAGGTTCTGGTAGACGCGGATGAAGCCTTCGAGCTCGGCCGCCGCGCCCTCCCCAACCACGCCGGTGATGAGGCTGAGCCGACGGGATGACGGCTTGCCGATGTACTTCGCCGCCTGCTCCCAAGAGCGCGGCGTGGGGAAGGCCAGCGCATCATTGGTCGGCATGCTGTGGATGAGCGCCGGCCGGAAGCGCAGGAAGGCGATGAGGATCGGGTCGACACCGATCGTGTTGAAGTGCTCGACGTGGACGTTGTCGTGGTCGCCGCTGGTGTCGGCGCTGACTTCGATGTGAGCGAAGCGGTTGGCCAGGGCCGTCGGCATGCGCTGCGCCGCCGCGCGGTCCGCCTGCCGGTTGCCCGCCGCCACCACGCGCCAGCCCGGCGGCAGCTGGTAGTCGCCGACACGCCGGTCCAGCACCAGGCCGAACATGGCGGCCATCATGGACGGCGCCGCGGCGTTTAGCTCGTCGAGGAAGAGAATGCCCTCCTCGCCATCGCGCTCCACCTGCGGGAACTCGTCGGGAACCTTCCACTTCGTGGTCGCGTCGGAGAGGTCGGGCAGCCCCATCAGGGCAACGGGATCGCGGGTCGAGGCGCGGAAGTCGATCAGGTTCCAGCCGCGCGATACGGCGATCTGCCGGGCGATGGCCGACTTGCCGATGCCAGGCGGCCCCATCATGAAGGCGGGCGTGTCCTCATCGAGATAGTCGGCCAGATTGAGGGCGGCGGACTTGATATGCATGGAGGTCTCCATTTGCGCCATGATCGGCGGGGATGCGGAGCGGCCCTGCACAGGGCTTAGCGCCAGACGAGTGTGGCAGGGAATAGGACCGCCGGGCCGCTGATGGCCGGCAGGGCTTCGGCGTTGAAGCCGACGACGGGGACGCGGTCGAGGGAGTGCAGCCCCGCCAACCATTGGGCCCGAGCATTGGCCCGGTAGATCGCGGTGGCCCGCACGTTGCGGATGTGGCGGCCGTTGATCGCCGAGGTCTCTCCGACGAACATGTCCCGGCGCTCTCCGTTGTAGAGCACGGCCACATGCTCGAAACGTTCATCGAAATGCTGGCGAATGCCTTGGAGCATCCGGCCGTAATCTTCTTCATCGCGAGGTCGTGCGAGTTCGAATGTCTTGATGTCACCGATCACCGGGATGAGCAGGTAGGTGATGGTGTGCGACGGCGGTGCCGGCCTTGAAGTTGGCGGCATGCTTGGTCCTCCAGTTGATAGGAAACGGGGCGCCATCTTGGGGGTGATGGCGCCCCGCCCCTGCCCTCGCCTGCCGCGCCCTGGCTAAGCGGGGGGAGCCGATTGTCGGTGGGTGATGGAGAGAGCGGTCGCCAACACCAGTTCCTTCGTCGGAAGGAGCGAGCGCAGGGTTTCGACTCCGGCCGGATAGTCGCTCTTAATCGCCGGGGCGGTCGGCCGCTGCGTCGTGTCGAAGGTTCTGCTGGCGATGTCCATCACCAGGAAGAAGCGGGTAGGCCGACGCGATGCGAACTCGGCCTCGCTGCGGAACTCCCAGGTGATCGTGTGCGCCGTGACCGTCCGTCCTGCGATGAAGCACAAGTCGTCCGGGAGCGCCTTCACGCCAGGAAGCCCCCGATGCTGTCGAGGATCGCCTGCGCCTCGGCTGCGACATCGCGCCGGATCCTCGGGTTGTCGCGCAGCACATGTGCGTCGTGCTCGGCGAGCGGCCGCAGCTTCTCGACCATCGCGGCCAGCTGGGGATCCCCGGTGATGTTGAGCCCCGGCAGCACGTCGATCAGGTCGCGGATGTTGCCGACCAGGGAGTCCCGGAAGACGCCCTCGGCGCGGTCTCCCTCCTTCACCGCCGGCCGGTAGGCGTTCAGCCGTTCGACCATGCGGCCCGTGACCTCGGCGACGCGGTCGTAGATGTCCCGAACCGCCGACGTGGTGGCGTCGGTCACCTGCTGCTCGATCTCCTTGCGGATAATCGCTGCCTGCGCCTCGCTCATATCGACCCGGAAGTCATCGGAGGTCGGCACCGGCAGGACCTTCACCTGCATGGCGAACCTGCCGCGCAGCACATCGGCGTCGGGGTAATCCTCCGGCTTGAACATGCCGTTCAGCCGGGCCTGGGCGTCCCGGACGTATCCCGGATAGGCGCCGATGAAGGTGTCCACGGCCTTGTCGAACTTGCTCGACTGCTTGCGGATCCAGGCCATGTGAGGGAGGTAGGCGTGCGCCGCCATGATCCGGGCGCCGCTGTCCATCCACGGCAGAGTCCGGCCATAGAAGCCGGCCTTCGTCTCGCTCACGACGCTGACGATGCCGGCGAGTGCCGCCTTCGGAAGAAGATGCTTGTTGTAGCGGCCGGCGTCAGCGGCGGCGTTGTGCTGCTGGTTCACCTCGTCGGTGACCTTCCGGTCCAGCCTGTGGCCGGACCATTGCGAGATGGACAGCGATACGAGCATCGCCCGGGAGGCAAGGACGGTGGATACGGACTGGTGTTGGGTCATGACGTTCACGCTGGTCTCCGGGTTGTGCCATTCTCGGCGGGGGGGCTTGGCTTGCGCGGGCGCTTCCGCGGCGTCAGGCCTGTAATCGAAGCCGCCGTTGCATAGGCGATTTCATCAGGCGGTAAGAGCGCCATCAGGATGGCGTGAAAGCTGGCGGGCGTCCGCGCGGATTTTATGCGATCTCGCCTCCTCCCTCGGGATGAGAAGCTCCGTTCGTCTAGGTCGAAAGTGATCTCCCAGACGGCTTTGCCCGGGGGCTTCGCGAAGAAAGTCCAATGGAGCACACGTGCCTTATGGCCGTGCGGCGCTCGTCCTAGGTAGTCGATCCTCGCCTTGATCGCTTCGATGTCGGGCACGTCAGCCCTCCTCGATGATGCAGCGCGCCGGCATGATGCCGAAGCGCGTGAGCCGAACGACGTCGGCAAGGTCGTCTCCGGTGAGCATCGACGTCAGCGCGTCTTCGATGCGCTGGCCGTGCGCCGGGAACGGCATCGAAGGATAGAGCGACAGGTCACCCGGCAGGGTGTGCTCCCGATAGTCGCCCGGCTCGCCCGATCCGCGATACCTGTGCCTGCCTTTCGGGTCGCCGACATCGAAAGCCAGTTCGTACCTCCGAGTGCCATCCTTGTGCCCCGTCATGGCGAACCAGAACTTGAGCCGGAAGCCGTGTAGAGTCTGGCGGGCATAGGGGCCGACAAGATGGACGGGATGGTCTGGCGCGAGCCGATGCGGGAGAGCCTCGCGGAACAGGTCGCCGATCATGCGGCGCCCCGCTTGAAAAAGAGGCGGTGGCTAGGCGGATGAGTTGCCATATCCGCGGTGAGGACGACCACGAACAGCGCCGCGACATCGGGCCTGTAGGGCACGAGGTGATACTGGTTGTCGTTTGCCAGTGCCCGCCAGTCCAGCCGCTCCAGAATGGAGGGAACGAACTCCCAATCGTACGCCCCGATGAACTCGTATCCCTGCGCCTCCATGTGCTCGTGGACCAGCAGCGCGATGCAGCCGGCCTGTATCGAGCAATTGCGCATGGCGCTGGCGCCCATGGCTTCCCAGAGGTCGGTGTTGTCGGCTCCAAGCGACTGGTGCTCGAGCATCCATTCCCAGGCGCAGAGAGCCGCCTCCATCTGCAGCGGCGTGTAGCTCTTGGCGTCCGACATGCGGACATTCAGCGCCGTGTCCGAGGGGATGCTAGGCGCGGGTGGCGGGGCCGAACCGTCCGCTTCCTCGAGCAGGAGGTCGATCTCACCGGCGATCTGATAGGAGTCCCGCCGGCGGTTGTTGCGCAGGCTGAAGCGGGGCGCGTCGTTGAAGAACTCTAAGACCTCGCGGAGCTTAGCGGCTAGTCGAGAGGTGAGGTCATCCATCGGCCGGCGCCTTCACCAGCTGGTCGAAGGCCCACTCGTCCCCGCCCTCGTCGACGAAGACCGACTTGCCGTCGCGCTGGACGGTCGCCTGCCCATCCCAAAGGATGTCAGTTCCGCCCAGGTATTCGATGCGGCCATCGTCGCTGATATCGATGAGCCGGGCGATGCCGGGGATGTTCTCCAGCGTGCCGATGATCAGGCTGCCGGTCGGGGAGAGCCACCTAGTCATCGAACACCTCCAGTCCTTCGACGGTGTCCGCATCGGCGTCGAACAGCAGGTAGTCGCAGTCGAGCGAGCGGGCGAGCTTGCGGCAGGCGGCGACCTCGGTCGGCCAGCCGTCGTCCGTGCCATCGTCCTCATCGGTGCCGGCCCAGACGAAGAAGCCGTACTCGATCTGGTGGACATGAACCGGGCGATTGAACGTGGTCGACCAGAGGCCGCGCGTCTCCAGCTTGAGGTGCGCCGTCGACAGGTCGAGGAAGCGGCGGATGTTGGGATGGTCAGGCATCGAGGTGCTCTCCAGCATTGCGCAAAGCCTGCCCGTTCGGACAGATGCAGAGGAACCGGCCGCCGGCGCGGACCCCTGCGGCGCTGATCGCCGTTGCCGTGGTGTCGATCGTGCCGGAGTTCCCGCACAGGCCGCACAAGCCGACGCCGGGGTTCAGGTAGTGCTTGAACCAGTAGGCCGTGATCGACTCGTTCGGCTCGACCGCGACGGACTTCTGGTAGACGATTTTCCCCTTAGCCATTGGTGTAGCCCCCGTTCAGCATGGCGGCGAGCGGCGCGCCGTAGCGGCGTTCATAGTCGGCGGCGATCTGGCGGGCCTGCTCGCCGGTCAGGCGCTCGTATTCCGCCTCGAGCGCGGCATACTTCTTCGGGGACAGGGCGAGGTCATAGCCCTGCCGACGCAGGCGGTCGGTGAGGCGCTGCGCCACGCACCAGCGGGTGCCATGGCGGGCGGCGAGCCAGGTGCAGAAGCCGGATGCCTCAGCCATCGGCCCGGCCCTCCGCCTTGGCGATGGCGGCGCGGGCCGTGCGGATATCCTCAATGCGCCACGACCAACGTCGCGCCAGCTCTTCGTCAGTGAACCCGTTACCAACGAGGCCGATCAGCGCCGCCAGCATGTCGTCATGGCAGTTTGCGGCATGGATCAGCGGCAAAGCATGGTCGACCGACATGCACTGCGCGATGTCGACGCCGAATGCATTGGTGACCACATCCGATCGGCGGTCCGAGAGCCGCAGAGGCGTGTGCAGAGCGTTCTTGATCATGACCGCACCTCAACCATCCCGCCGCATGAGGCGAGAATATCGGCGGCCTCGACCGCCTGCCGGCGGGAGCCGTAACGGGCGAGGATGTCGGGCTGGCCATGCGGAGGGATGACAGACAGCGTCCACCGGTTGCGGCGGGCGCGCTGACGGCGGCTGACGCGATAGACGTAGGGGATGGCGGGTTTCATGGGGGCTGGTCTCCTGGAGGCATGTTCGCCGGGGTGCTGGTCGTCGAAGAAAGTGCAGGTCGTGAGAAAGCGCGCAGGTGCAGCAGGAGCTACAGCCCGAGCGCGTCGTTGATCTCGGCGAGGTGCCGGAGGGCGCCCGACATTTTGGTGTGCGCGCAGGCTTGGCGGCGCTGTGCGGTGGCGGCTTGGCCGTATCGCTTAAGGGCCATGCTTGAGACGGCGAGCGCGTAGGACTGGTGGTGCTGATTCTGCCAGAACCGGATATCGCCCAGCGTCTCGGCGCGCATTTCCAGCCATTTTCGGCGGTCGCGACTCTTCATGACCGCCTCCGTCAGGCGACGTGCGGCGGCGGCGTGTACCAGCCGCGGGGCGCTTCCCGCCGGGCACGGGAAAGCGCGCGAGCGATGCGCATGCGGCGCACCTTGGCGCGAGCCTGGCCAAGGAGCATGGGCCCGGTCGGGGTTTGGGCTCTGGCGACGACCAACGTGCAGAGGGCGTGCAGTTCGACAAAGTCGGCGAAGGAGGCGCGGACGTTGAGCGAGAACCGCACAACGATCCACGTCATGCGCAGGTAGCGCAACATGGGGGTCTCCGTGGGGGTGCATGATTGCAGGGGTGCGCGTCCGGTTTCACGGGCGGGACGGGCGCGCTGATCTCCCGCCGATGGTGCTGGAGCCGGCTTTCAGGCCCGGCGCATGGCAGTCTCCTATGCTGCGCACGGTCTCATGCCCGCCTACAGCCGGCGGCGCAGAAGAGCCCGGGCGTGGGAAAGCAAAAGGCCGCCCGAGAGCGGGCGGCCCTGTGCGAATGGTGCTGGTGCTGCGGCTATTCGCCGGCGGGAAGGCCGATGTTGCGCTCGTTGAGGCGCATGGCGGCATAGCCCATGGCGACGACGACGATGGGCAGCACCACGAAGGCGAAGATCCAAAGGCCGGTCATCTGAGGCTCCCGAGGGTGCGGCGTGCCATGGAGTGTAGCACCGCAGCGGCGGACAGCCAAAGCAGGGCGCCGGCGACGATCCACCCGCCGGCCGACGCTCCGCCCACGCCGTAGAGCGCGGCGGCGCCGGGCCCAAGTACCCCGACCGTCAGGCAGGCGGTAGAGGCCCGGTCGAGCGCATTGGCTGTCAGCTTGGTGCGCTCATTGTGAACTTGGCTCACGGTTCGATCTGCCGCCAAGCCGCCAGATAGGCGCACGCGGTCCGATCACGCTTCGCGAGGCAGCCGGACTCCAGCCACTCGTCGGGCCCCTCATAGTAGACGGGATCCACGCCGTGCGCAGCGATGCGGCGCCGGCAGTCCGTGTCGGTGAAACACGGACGGGCGAGCACATCCGCGCGAGCCGACGCGATGCGCTGCACCAGCGGCATCTGCGGCATGTCGTTCAAGATCAGCGCGACGGGGATGGCCGCACCCGTGAACGAAAGCACCGCGGCAGCAATGAGCGCGCGGGCGCCCTCCCGGCTGATGAACGGCGTGCGATAGTGCGGACGCAATACGGGCGTCGGGCGGCGCATAGAAGTCTCCATTGTCGCATGATTGCGGGATCGGCATGTCGCCGCGTCAGCGCGTAGAAGGCGCGCTCACGTAGGGACACGGCAGACAGGGGCGGCATTAGCGCCGCCCCCCCTGAATTACCGCGAAGGGCGAGGACAGTCAGGCGGCGGCCTGCACCTCGGCCACGGCCGCCGGCTTGGCCTTCTTCACGATCGGCGCCGGCTTGGCACTGACGATCTCGGCGCCCTTGAGGCTGGAAATCGCCAGCTTGACCGCGTTGAGCTCGCGCAGGCCGGCGCCCTTGTCGCCAGCTCGCTTCAGCAGCCGCTCCAGCTCTACGACCATGTCGAACGCCTTGTCTGCCGCGTCGCCCTTCTGCGACTTCACGAAGTCCGCCGGCGCCGTGTTCATCGCGCCTTCCATGTCCGCCGTCTTGCCCTTGGCGTAGACGAACGGGCCCGACTCCGCCTTTTCGTCGAACTTCACGGCGCCGAAATGCGTCGCCCAGAGGCGCAGGCCGCCGCGATAGTTGGCCGGCGTCGCCGCGTAGAGGGCATTGAGATATTTGGGATCATTGTGCATGTCGACGTGGTTAAGCGCCGAGAACGCCAGCTGATGCTCACGCGCCTTGAACGTCTCGATTGCCTTGCCGAAACCAGCGATGGCCTTGCCGATAGCGGCGCCGGTCAGGATCGTGAACTTGGTCATGAGAGGTCTCCATTTGTGCCATGAGCGGCGGGGGAAGGTGCATTGCACCGCCAAAGCGACGTCATCGCTTTGACGCTGAAATGCTGAAAGCCGGTGCAGCACATACCGCACCGGCTTCCAACGAATTGGGTTTGTGTCTCGGTTGTTTCGGCGGTTAGACCCTCCGCCCCGCCGGCCGCTTGTTGACCGGTTCCTAAGCCTCGCCGCATGCCGCAGCTCGCTCAAACCAGCGTTCCCGCTGGCTATGGTGCAGATTGGCACGGTCTCCCGCTATCCACACGGCAAGGTCAGTTCTAAGCAGCCCCCTTGCAAAGCCCGTACACTGGCCAGCCCGTCACGGCCGACACGGATGCACCCCTATTGCGTCATCGTCCCTTGTCGCTCCCGCCTGCCGTCCAATCGCCAGAAACCACGTCGCCTAAGCAACCACGTTCCCGGTACACCTTCCGGCAGGAAGGCAAGAGCAGATGCCTGATTTTCAAAGAGCCGCCGGGTGCCTTTCGGCCCGGCTGCCTCTGCGGCTCACCGCGTCGGCAAGTGAATATTCGTACGTTTTGTACGATATGCAAAGCCGTTTCGTATGAAATGTGTAAGTCGTTGAAAAATAAGGATTTCGAAAATCCGGAGCTCATGAAAACTTGCCCGTTTTTGCCAGTTTTTCAGATCGCTCCGCGCAAAACTTTCTTCGAAATATCAACGGGTTGCGAGGCACAGACGCAGAAAAACCCGGCTGATTCGCGCCACTCCGGCGACCAAGCCCCTTACCCCGCGCACCAGGTGCGCATTGCGCCGCCGATACGCCGTCGCAACCCCGCCCCATAGCCACCCTCAAGGGAGGAGAAGACAGGGAAGGGACAGGGAGAGCGAAGCGGAGGAGACAGGGGAGCGCGCGACGCTGCATTTGCGTGTCACACCCGCCGCGAGTCATATCCGACGCCGAACGGTCGCAGTGTGCCTGTCGGAACTGATTCGCAGTGATCTGCGATCCCCGGCACGGCGAACGCCACCCGCACCCCCCGCGACGACAGCGCCAGCCCCATGCCCTGCCCGCGCCTATTCGGCAAAGCCGTGCGCGTCGCACGTAGCATGCCCCGTGCCACCCTACCCTTGGGGGATGCACCACGGCGGCACACCACGCTACAGGCACCAAAGCCTTGCGCTTCAAGGGGTTTGCCCTCGCCTGCCCTCCTCCGGCCGCTGCGCCCTCCGCGGCATAAAGCCTAGCATTGCCAATGGGTTGGAACCCTCCCCCGGGGTTAGGTTCTTCGGGGGGTGGGGCCGGCCTCCGCGGGTGCGCGGCAGCGCGATATCCGCCCCTTTGAGGGGCTTTTGATTTTGCGCTGCGGATTCGTATTCCAGGGCGCCTTTCCTCGCTTGATGAGGTCGACGTCGCCGATCTCAGGTTGCAATCCGAATGGCGAAATGCCCTCGACCCCCGGGGATACAGCACCAATAGGTTGAGGGCCCCGCATTATGCGCATCGTGAAAAGCGGGAAGGATCTGCAGCTGATTGGCCGCTTCGCCGGGATGGCGGAGATCCTGGCGAGTGAGCGAGCGCGCACTGAGCTGCATCGCGGCGTGGTGGATGCCGGCCGCAAGATCAAGACCCGAGTGCAGAAGGCCGTGGCGCACCAGATGGCGCTGCGGTCGGGCAACTACCAGAGCTACGTGGTGGCCGGGACGCGGGGCATCCCGCGCCGGGAACTGCTCGCCTTCGACATCTTCGGCGTGAAGGGTGGAACGGACATCGAAGAGTACCGCGGCCTGCGTGCCGTGGCGCGATCGAACCGCATGAACCTGGGCCGCCGCGGCATCGAACGCGGCACAGTCAGGTCGAGCGTGTGGAACAACCCGCGTGTGTTCAAGCGGTCGTTCGCGACTGACAGCGGGTTCTATGCGTTCCGGCCACCAGAAGCTGGCACGACCAGCCAGGCACCGAAAATCCTCTGGACCTACGGGCTGAAGGAGAACCAGCCGCGCGGCGCCAATGGCCGCTTCGCGTCGACGAACGTCCAGTACGGCAAGGTCCGCCGGCTGTTCGGTCCGTCGCTCATGAAGGAAATTCCCGAGGATGAATCCCTCGAGATCTTCATGAGGGAGGGGCCGGTATTCCTGCTGCAATCCGTCGAAAAGCGACTGACCAAGCTGATGAGGTTCTGATGGTCACCAAGCGGAAGCCGGCGGACGTGCGCCGCGACGATCTGAGTGGCATCAGCCTGAGTTCTCAGGGCATGGCGAAGCATCTCGGCATCAAGACGCGGTGGCTGCAACAGCTCGTGAAAGAAGGAACGATCCCAGCAATCGGCCGTGGTCAGTTCGACCCGGATATGGCGACGGCCGCCTATTGCGAGTTCCTTCGCGCCAGCGCTGAGAAGAAGGTCGCCACCGGGTCTGTCGATGACTGGCACACAGAACGCGCGCTCGATTTTCGAATGAAGCGTTTGCAGAAGGAAGGCGAGCTCATCCCCCTCGATCTTGCGGATGCCGTCACGCAGGGGCTGATCGCCGATTTCATCACATGGCTTCAAGGTCTGCCGGCCGAGATTTCGAGCACCCCGGCGGAGAGGCAGCGGCTCAATGGCATCATCGACAAGGGCCGACTACGATTGGCCGATCGCGCGGCAAAACGCCAGCAAGCTCTACGAGTCGGCAATTCGGCTATGGCAGCCCAAGCCCCAGAAGACGCCGCCTGAATGGGCGGCCGAGAACCGCGTTCATAAATCCTCGACTGGCGTGCCGGGGCCCCGCGATCCTTACAAGACCCCCTACATGATCGCGCCGGCGCTGGCCGCGCACTCCCGGCTGCATCGGCGCATCGTCGTGGTGGTCGGCGCGCAGATGGGCAAGACCGAGACGATGCTCGACATCGCCGGCACGCGCCTCGCCACGTCGCCGGTGCCGATTTTGTGGGTCGCCCCTTCGGAAGGCTTCATCCGCAAGCGGCTATCCCCGCGCATGGACGACCTGCTCGAGAACACGAGCCTCGCTAGCTTGATGGCGCCAAGTCGGATGCAGATGAAGACCGCGCGCATTGTAAGCGGCGTCTCTCTGCGCATGGCCCATGGCGGATCCAGCGGCGAGCTGAAATCAGATTCGATCGGCTTAGCGCTCACCGACGAAGCCGACGAGATGATGGCCACGCTGAAGGGTCTCGGTAACCCGGTCGCGGCGGTGGACGCCCGAGGGTACACCTATGCGGACTTCGTCCACGTCATCACGTCGACGCCGAGCGAGGGGGTTGCCGAGGTGGAGAGGGACGAAGAGAGCGGCCTCGACTTCTGGTCCTGCCCCGAGGATGAGGAAGAGCTGCAGGCGCAGGTTCAATCGACGATCTGGCGCCTCTGGCTCAGCGGAACGCGCTATCACTGGGCTTGGCCCTGCCCGCATTGCGCCGAGTATTTCATCCCTCGGTTCGAGTGCCTGAAGTGGGAAAAGCCGAAGGGTAAGGACGGAAAGGAACGGCCCTCGACCCCGGTCCTGGCGGGCAAGACCGCATACCTCCAATGCCCGCAGGGGTGCGCCGATCCCATCCTCGAGTCGCACAAGGAGGAGATGAACCGCCGCGGCGTCTACGTGGCGCCGGGGCAGCGCGTCACCTCCGACGGTATCGTGCACGGCCTACCGCCGGAGAGTTGGACGATCAGCTATTGGGCGTCTGGCCTGTGCTCGCCGTTCGTATCGTTCGGTCAGCGCGCCGCCGAGTATGTAGAGGCAGTTCGATCCGGCAATCCGGGCGACGTCCAGACCGCGAAGAACGCGGGGTTCGGAGAGCTTTACGCGCCGGGCGGCGGGGACGTGCCGGAGTGGAAGGAGGTCCAGAACTGCGCGATCGACAGCTACAAGATGGGGGTTGTCCCAGCGGGCAGCCGCGTGTTGACCATGACCGTCGACGTGCAGAAGGATCGTCTCGTCTTCACCGTGCGTGCATGGGGCGCGTTCGGAACGTCCTGGCTGGTGGACGCCGCGGAGTTGATGGGCGCGCCAGAGGACGAGGATGTCTGGGCGCAACTCGCCGACATCATCACCGACCCGAAGGCCTATAGCGGCATGCCGCTCAAGCTGGTGCTGGTTGATTCAGGCTTCCGCCCCGGCAAGCCGTACATAGTTCCCGAACATCGGGTCTATGCTTTCGCACGTCGGTTCCCCAACCTGGTACGCGCCACCAAGGGCTCGTCGCGCCCAATGCGCAAGCCGATCTCCGTGAGCAAGATCGACATCAAGATCAATGGCAAGGAAATAAAGAAAGGCATCGATCTCGTCTTTCTGGACCCAGATTATCTTAAATCTTGGGTTCAGCAGAAGGTGAGATGGCTGCACAACACGCCGGGATCTTGGTATCTTCCGAAGGACATCACGGAAGACTACTGCCGACAGATCGTCGCTGAAGCGCGCACGGTGGCTCCGAACGGCAAGGTAAAGTGGGCTCGACGCTCAAGAGAGAACCACTTCCTCGACTGCGAGGCCATGCAGGGCGCGGCCCTCGTGATGCTCAACCTCTCCAAGCTGCGCGACGGGCCGCCGCTGATTAGGCGGGCCGCCGCCGATCCGCCCCCCGACGTCCCGCCTCCATCCGGAACTCCGCCAGCCTCGCCTCCCCGGCAGGGGGCGCGGCGGTCCTCGAGCTTTTGGGGAGGCCGCAAAGAGAGCTTCTGGTAATGCCCGGCATCGACATCGACGTTCTATCGCCGGCCGATAAGCGCGAACTGCTGCGAGACCTCACAGAGGCCTACTACCTCGGCGCCACACGTGTCCGGTTCCGCGAGCGCGACGTCACGTACCGGTCGATCGAGGAGATGAAGGCGATCATCACCGACCTCGAGGCCGCGATCGCCGGCAAGCCGAAGCGGCCCCAGGTCGTACTCACCACGTTCCGGAGGGGCGTCTGATGACGAACCTTCTGGATAAGGCGATCGGCTACTTCAGCCCGAAAATCGGAGCACAGCGTGCAGCGAACAGGCGACGGATCGCCCTCCTCGAGGGCACCCGTAGATACGAAGCTGCCGGTCGCGGACGCATCTCGGCATACTGGCACGGCTCATCGGCTGGCGCTGATGCTGAGATCGGAAAGGCAGGGCAGCGCCTTCGCGACCGGTCGCGCGATCTTGTCCGCAATAATCCGCTCGCGGCAAAGATCGTAACGTCGCACGCGAACAACATCACCGGCTTCGGCATCAGGCCGCGGGCGAAAGTCGAAGGTGACGGCAAGACCAAGGATAAGGCCAAGAAGGTCAACGAGCTCTTCGATGAATGGTCGAAGGTGTGCATAACTGGCGGCGCCATGGATTTCTATGGCGCCCAGTACATGCTCACCAGGATGATGGTGACGGACGGCGAAGCGTACCTCCGCAAGCGCAGCCGTCGCCCGTCGGATGGATTGCCGGTCCCGCTGCAGCTGCAGATCCTCGATTCCGAATACTGCGACTGGAGCAAGACGACGGCGTCCGACACGGGCCATGAGATCCGGCAAGGCGTCGAATTCGATCTGATCGGCAATCGAGCCGGCTACTGGATGTTCCCCCGGAACCCGAAGGACATCCTCGGTTGGGGCACCGGCACGGCGCTGGCGAGCAAGTTCATCCCCGCATCGGACGTCGCCCACATCTACCGCCCCGATACCAACCAGGTGCACGGCGTGCCCTGGATGGCGCCGGTGATGAACGACATCGACAACCTCGCTGACTACGAGCTTTCGGAGAACATTCGCAAGAAGACCGAGGCCGCCGTCGTTGGCTTGGTCATTCCCGCCGACGACAACGCCGACGATCCCAACATCGGCCTCCTCGACCCTGCCGACGGTAAGGAAAAGGGTGCGCCGATCGAGGACTTCCAGGGCAACCCATTCGAAACTATGGAGCCCGGGTCGTTTGCGATCCTGCGCGGCGGCAAGGACGTGAAGTTCAACACGCCCGCCATCTCTGCCGGCATCGAGGCCTACATCAGGACCCGGCACCGCACGATCGCCGCCGGCGTGCTGCTGCCTTACGAGCTGCTGACGGGGGACTTCAGCCAGGCGAACTTCGCGTCCGGCAAGTTGGGTCTCCTCGAGTACCAGACCTTCGTGTCCGCCGTGCAGTGGCACTTCATGATCCCACCGGTGCTTCAGCAGGTCTGGGAGTGGTTCATCGCCGCCGCAAAGGACGCAGGGAAAATCCCTCGGGCCTGGAAGATCGGCGTGGAGTGGAACCCGCCGGAAGTCGAGAGCATCACGCGCCTCGACGATGCCCGCGCCGATCTCATCGAGATGCGGATGGGCAAGCGCTCGCCGCAGGAGGTCATCGGCAAAACCGGTCGGGATCCCAAGGAGGTGCTGCAGGAAATCGACGAGTGGAACACCGCCGTCGACCAGACCTCGAGCAAGGTCATCCTCGATTCCGATCCACGGAAGGTCACCAACAACGGCCAGTTCCAGATGGAGCCGGGAGGCAAGAACGGAGACGGCAATGCCGGCACCCAATGAGAAGGAAATTCGCATCCCGAAGGGCTTCGGTGCCGTCGAGGTGCGCTCTGACACTCTGAACGTCGATGATCGTACCGTCGAGGTCTGCTGGACCACTGGCGCGAGGGTGAAGAGGTACTCCTGGGATGAGGGGTACTACATGGAAGAGCTTGCCGTGGACAATAAGGCGATCCGGATGGACCGCTTTGGCGCCATGGCACTGCTCGACACGCACGAAAGCTGGTCGATGGATTCGCGCCTTGGCACGGTGGTGCCCGGCAGTATCCGCATCGACGGCGGCAAGGGCTACGCGACGATCAAGTTCTCGCGGAAGCAAAAGGCGGAGGAGATCCTGCAAGATCTCCGGGACGGGCATCCGGTCTCCATCTCGGTCGGCTACAAAATCCACCGCTACGAGAAAACCGAAGGGTCCGACGGCCAGCTGCCGATCCTTCGTGCGACCGACTGGGAGCCCATGGAGCTGTCAGCGGTCCCGGTGCCCGCGGATGCCGGCGCCTACTCACGATCGCAGCCCAGCGGCGACGACTACGACACCGTCCTGGTTCGCCAGGACACCCCCATTGGCGCGGCGCCCGCCGCTACGAAGAAGGACTCCATCATGAACAAGCGCGACGCCGCCAAGTCCTACAAGGGCGAGAAGCTGGACGCCCTGGCCCTCGGCGCCGGGATCACCCGCAACGCGAACGAGACCGACGAGGCGCTGAGCGTGCGCCTGCTGGCGGCCTACGACGCCGAAGACGCCGCGGCCCGCGCCACCGAGGAGGCGCAGCGGCGCTCTGCCGAAGAGGCCACCCGCCGGGAGCAGGAGGAGGCCGCGCTCCGCGCCGCCAGCGCCACTGGTATTGGCGGCCTCGCCCCTCTGCAGCCTGCGGTCACGCAGGCGCAGGTTGAGGAGCAGTCCCGCACGGCGGTCGCCAATGAGCGTCGGCGCGTGCGCGAGATCGAGGAACTGGCGCGCTCTGCCGGTATCGCCCTCGACGACCAGCAGGTGCGCACGGCCATCGATACCGGCACCACGATCGAGGCGTTCCGCAACACGGCGTTCGACGTGATGATCGCACGTCAGGCGCAGACGCCCACCTTCCCGCACGTCTCGACGCGCGGCGGGCGCGATGCGCAGGATACCATGCGCCGGCTCGCGGCCAACGGCATCATGCATCGCCATGGCCTGGCACCGACGCTGGAGGCCGGTGCGAACGAGTACCGCAACATGACGCTCGTCGACCTCGCCCGCGAGTGTCTGGCGGCGCGCGGCGAGAGCCCGCGTGGGGCGGCCATCGACATCGTCCGGCGCTCGCTGAATGCGTCTACCGACTTCCCGATCATCCTCGGCGACATTACCCGCCAGACGATGATGAATGCCTATACCCTCGAGCAGGAGCAGAACACCTTCCAGCTGATCGGAAGCCGGAACGTGCTCCCGGATCTGCGCGAGGTGAAAGTGCTCGAGATGGGCAACGGCCCCGAGCTCGAGGAGATCACCGAGAAGGGCGAGTACAAGCGCGGGACCGTCCGCGAGAGCGAGGAAGGCTTCACCATCAGCCACTACGGCAAGGTGATCGGCCTGACCGAGAAGATCATCATCAACGATCAGCTCGGAGCCTTCTCCAACCTCATCGCGAACTGGGGCCGCGTGGTGGCCCGCCTTGAGGGCAATATCACTTGGGGCGTCATCATCAGCAACAAGAAGCTGAAGAGCGACAACACGGCCCTCTTCCATGCCAACCACGGCAACCTCGCCGCGGCCGGCACCGCGCTGGACAAGGCCAACCTGATCGCGGCCCGCAAGGCGTTCCGTCTCATGAAGGACATCGACGGCCAGCAGATCTCGCTCGCCCCGACCTACGTGTTCACCGGCACCGATCTCGAGGTGGACGCCCAGACCCTCATCCAGGGTATCACCTCGCCGACCACCACCGACCAGATCGTGCCCCAGGCGATCAAGTCGATGCAGCCGGTCTACGAGAGCCGTATCGATGGCCTGTCCGCCAAGGCCTGGTTCCTGTTCGCGTCGCCGGCCGCCACGCTCGGTCGCGGCCTGCAGTACGCCTACCTCGCGGGCTACGAGACGCCGCGCACGATGGAGCGTCATGGCTTCGACTATGACGGCGTCGAGTATCGCCTCGACCACTACTTTGGCGCGGGCCTGACCGACTACCGCTTCGCCTACAAGAACCCGGGCCTCTGATCGGGGACCCCGAACAGAGCTGATGCGCGCGCCGGCCTTCGGGCCGGCGTTTCCATTTCCAGCAAGGGAGATATCCCATGAAGAACTACGTGCAGCCCGGGAAGACGCTCACCCTGCCGGCCCCGACCGGCGGCGTCATCGGCGGCAAATTCTACAAGATCGGCGGCATCTTCGGCGTGGCCGTCTACTCTGCGAACGAGGGCGAGTTGTTCGACCTCGAGACCGGTGGCGTGTACGACCTCGACAAGACCTCGGCCGAGGCGTGGACCGTCGGCGCCACGATCTATGCGACGGCCGCCGGCGTCATGACGACCACGGCCACCAGCAACACCAAGGTCGGCGTCGCAACCGCTGCGGCGGCGAACCCGTCGGCCACCGGCCGGGTGCGCCTGAACAGCGACTTCTGACCATGAGCATTTTCGACCGCCTGGATAGAAGCACGAGCCGGGCGGTCGATCGGGTCAATGCGATCGCCTTCAGGATCGATCCAACGCAATCGACGCCGAACGGCCGGCCGCAGCCTGACCCGACCCGGATCACCATCACAGGGTACGGCATCTTCGATTTCGTCTCGGTCGAATACGGTGTGCAGCTTGGTGTGCGTCGATCCTACCGGGAGGCGAACGATCTCCGCGCGCTCCAAGTTGGCCGAGATCCGCAACTCTCGATCGACCGCCGCTATTTCGACAACGCCACTCAGCGCGAGCCGCGGCAGGGCGACATCGTCACGTTCACCAAGAACTGCGAGCTGCCCAAGTTCGAGGTGGTGTCGGTGCAGCGCGATGGCCTCTCCCGCTTGGTGCTGGAGATGGCAATGATCGGAGGCCAGGTATGAGCATGCTCCGCACGGTCGCACGGCTGGCGGTCGTCCATGCGCTCAACAACTACCTCAAGGAGCCTTGGCCGACGCTGGCCGGCAGGAACATCTTCGATTCCAAGATCGAACCGATCGAAGACATGGCAGCCGACCGGGCCTTCCCCTGCGTTGTCGTCTACACCGACTACGACAAGGACCACTGGACCAAGGGGTCCATGTCGCACAAGGACCGCCTGCTATCCGTGACGATGGAACTGCTTGTCGTCCAGATGGAGCAAGACAAGAAGAAGCCGAACACCTATCGCGCCGGCTGCCCGCTGACTGACAGTGAGATTGAGCAGGATCTCGACGATCTCGAATCCCAGATCCTCTGGGCGCTGAATGCCGGCTCACTGGCGAGCGATGCCTTTAACGCGATCTGCCCGAACCTCAACACCACGATCAGCCGGCGCGGCGCGTCGGTGGAGGGCGGCCAACGGCTGGCGGCGCGACAGATCACCACCGAGATGAAAGCGTCTCGTGAGCCGCTCATGGGCACGCTCATGAAGCCCGTCGAGGCCTTCCTCGCCGAGCTCGAAAAGCACGCCGACTACGGGCCGCGAGTGGCGATGATCCGTCAGGGCCTCACCCGGGGCGCTGGCGCCACCGCCTACGAGCGGGAGATGCGAAACTTCGGCTATTCGCGCCAGGTCATGGATGCGCTCGGCATGCCGGCGAATCCAACCATCGTGCTGCCGCCGGCGATCGACTTCACGCTCCTATCGGGAGGTGAGCCATGAACTATGAGGTCGCCCTCGCTCGGCTAATCACGCAGGTTCAGGCGCTGAGCAAGCAGGTGGCTCGGCTGCAAGTCCGCCAGAACAACATGATCCGCGACGGCAAGGTGATCTCCGTCGATCTCGAGTCCGGCGTTGCGATCGTCGATGCCCAGGGCGTGAAGAGCAAGCAGTCCGCTTGGCAGGCGCAGGCCGGCGACATCGTCGAGTGGATACCTCTGAGCGCCGGCCAACGGGTGGTGCTGATGAGCCCGAACGGGGACATGGGGCGCGCCTTCATCATCCCCGGCGGCTACACGAACGACGTGCCGCAGCCGGACAATACTGCCGGCCAGAAGACCACCAAGGTCGGCAACGTCACCATCAAGCACAACGGCAGCAGCCTCGAAATCGGCGTTGGCGGCGCGACCTATCGGTTCACCGAGGGGATGCTCGAGATCAGCAATGCCGGGCTGGCGGCGTCTGGCGGCGCCATGACCCACAACGGCCGGAACATCGGCGACACCCATCGCCACATCGAGGTGCAGGGCGGCGACGACATCTCTGGTCCGCCCCAGACGAGCCCCTGAAAGGAGACGACGATGCGGAAATACTACTATGCCCAGGTCGACGGCTTCATTGCCGGCGCGATGCGCAAGAAGGGCGACCCGGTCGGCCCTCTGACCGAGCGCGAGGCGAAATACCCGGAATTGGCCGGCCTGCTGGGACAAGACCCCCCGGTGGTCGGGGCGGTCGAAAGCCCGCCCAAGCCTGAGCCCGACCCGGCGATGCTTGAGCGGAAGACGCGCTGATGGCGAGGGTCGGCCTGGACGCCAAGACAGGCCAGATCCTCTCCGGCTGGTCGCATTGCGTTCAGAGCATTGGCAAGATCCTCACCACGGAGATCGGTGAGCGCGTGCAGCGCCGCAAGTTCGGTTCGAACGTGCCTGGCCTCATCGACAAGCCGCAAAACGAAGAAACCATCATCAGCTTCTACGTCGCGGTGGCCGAGGCGCTTCAACCCCGCCTGGTGGAGGGCCGCCAATACGGGGAGCCGGGCTTCGTCCTGATGCGCACCAGCATTGATGCGAGCACCCCGGGGCACGTCATCCTGCTGATAAGCGGAGTGTTCTTCGAGCGGGGGCACCTGGGGGATTACAGCAACCCGTCCCTGCAAGAGATCGCCTACACCATCACGCCGCAGCTGCTGGGCGTCACCGTCGAGGCCGTCACATGAGCCGTTTCATCGCACCGGACTTGTCGCAGCTTGGCGATGTTCCCGCCGTCGTCCCGGTCAATTTCGAGGACATAAAGTCGAGCCGCGACGCCTATCTCGTCGAGGCGCTGGCACAGCGCGGCATCGTCTACGATGTGACCGGCCTTGAAACCGACCCTCTGGTGATCGCCTACAGCGAAGGCGGTGGCTACCAGGAAGCGCTGTTCCGCCAGCGCGTCAACGAGTCGATCCGGGCACTGTCGCTCGCCACAGCGCTCACCGGTGACCTCGATCATATCGGCGCCACCAATGCCGGCATCGGGAGGCTTGTCTACGACAACGCCCCTGACGACCAGCCGCCCAATTCGCAGTGGGATGCGACGCTCGGCAAATGGGTGGAGCTCGACTCCGTCTTCCGCGAGCGCATCAAGCTGGCCTATGAGGCGTTCAGCACGGCCGGGCCGGAAGGCGCCTATGTCTTCCACGCCCTGGAACTCGATGGTGTGCGCGACGTCGCCGACGCGGTGGTGTACTCCGAGGAGGACGAGGCCACCTACAGCGATACGCTGCACGCCGACGCACATACCGCCGGCAAGCGTTCCACCCCGTTCGCCGGCCGCGACGAGGGTGACCCGGTGCTGGCGCCAGAGGCGCTGGTGGTGGTGCTGCCAACCCTCTCCTATGGCGATGCTGACCAGCCGCTGCTGGACCGTGTATTCGCGGCGGTGACGCCGGAAGATGTCAGGCCGCTTGGCGACAATGTTCGCATCGAGGCGGCGACCGTCACCGACTACGACATCGCGGTCATCCTCTACTACGCGCCGGGTGCCGACACCGCGACGATCGCGGCGGAGGCAAAGACTCGTCTCGAGACCTATGCAGCGGCCCGCCGGCGCATCGGCCTTTCCGTGCAGCGCGAGGTGATCGGCGGACGCGCCGCCATCGACGACACCGTGACGGTGGTGATCACTGAGCCGGCGACCGACATCGAGCCTGGCCCGAAGGGTGCGGCACAGGTCGGAACGGTCACGGTGACCGCCGTCCAGACGCAGGGCACCTGGGATGACGATTGAGACTGAGATTGCCGCAGTCGCACCTATCGCCGATGCCATGCTGCCGGCAAACGCAACGCCGCTCGAGAAGGCGATCCTGACTGCAGAACTCGCACGGCTGGCCACGGTCGACCCGAGGGTGATCGCGACCATCTGGAACCCGGCGACGTGTCCGGTGGTGCTGCTGCCGTGGCTTGCTCAAGCCGTGTCCGTGGACGTTTGGTCCGACGGCTGGTCGGAATCTCAGAAGCGGGCGGTGATCGCCGCCTCCCCCATCGTACATCGGCTGAAAGGCACCCTAGGCGCCGTCAAGCGGTCTTTGGCGGCGTTTTCTCTCGATACCAACGTGGTCGAGTGGTGGGAAGACGATGCGCGACGCGGAACCTTCCGTGTCGAGATCAACTACCACGACGGCAGTCCGATCTTTGATCCCATTTTGCAGGGCCAGGCTATTACCGCGGTGCGGTCGGCCAAACCGAAAACTCGGGTGTTCACCACGCGGGCGGTCCTCGGCGCGCGCGGGCCGCTCTACGTCGGCGGCTATGCCCGCACGCAACTCCTCGCCGTGGCACACCCGTTCGTCTTCGATGCCACCGTTCTGCGCGCCACGACAAGCATGGCGGCAACGGCGGCCACATTCACGTCTGCCACGGCCCACCCGCGCGCCCCCTGATAGAGGCTCAATATGCCCCAGACCTCGTTTGCGATCCTGACCAACATGGGCAGGTCGAGAGAAGCCGCAGCCCTGGCCGCCGGCACAACGGTGAACATCACGCATATCGCCATTGGCGACGGTGCAACGGTCCCCTCCGGCGGCGAGACCGCGCTCTATCATGAGGTGGCGCGCAAGACGATTTCAGCCAGCGGCACGGTGGTGGGCACCTCGAATGTGGCCTTCTTCGATGCGTTTCTTGAGGCTGCCGAGGGGCCTTACACGATCAGGGAAGCAGGCCTGATCGACGACGCTGGCAACCTAATCGCCATCGCGCACTACGATCCTCCTATCAACAAGCCGATCCCCTCCTCAGGCCAGACGGTTGAAGGCACGGTCCGGCTCGAGGTGGCGTTCAGCGACCTCGCGAATGTGACCATCGTAGTGGACCCCTCAATGATGATCGCGCTCCAGCGGCTCACGACCTTGCCCTGGATTCCTGTGGTGTCGACGACGACTGCCTCCCCGCCGAGCTCTCCCCCAATCGGCTCAACCTACCTGATCCCGACCGGCGCAACCGGGGCCTGGTCGGGGCAGGCCGGCAAGATTGCCCAGTATACGACAGCCGGATGGGCAATCATGCCCCCCCGAGATGGTCATGGCATCGGCTTGCCGGATGGGCGCATCTATATGCGCATCAACGGCTCGTATGTGCTGCTGGCGTGGCGAACACTCCTGACCGCCGACACCACCTTCTATGTCAATGCGTCGACCGGAAATGACGCCAACGACGGACTTTCACCTGGCAGTGCCGTTGCGACCATCACCGAAATGGTTTCAAGGCTCCATTCTCGCTATGATCTGAACGGCTTCACCGCAACGGTTCAGGTCGCGGACGGCACCTATACGAGCGGCCCGCACGTCTATGGCCCGTTCGTAGGGGCCTCGATGGCCCGGTCTGTGATCATCAGGGGAAACCCGAGCACACCCGCCAACTGCGTCGTTGCTCCCGGCGCCTATGCGTCGTTCATGGCCGCGAACGGCGCCTTCTATAAGGTGAACGGCTTCAAGGTCGGTAAGACCGCGGTCGATCCCGGCACTGGCGTGGACAATGCCTGCATCGTTGCGAACGGTGGCGGCACGATCTACATGGAGAATATCGATTTTTCGACCTCCATCGACCGACACATCAACTGTGTGAACGGCACCGTCTATGTGGACGGAAACTACCGCATCACGGGCGCTGCTGGCCGCCATATATCTCTGGCACATGGCGGCATGATCGAACATGACAGCTCGACCAAGACAGTGACCATCACTGGAACTCCGGCCTTCTCTGACTACTTCGCCTCGGCAACTGGCATTTCCCGGATGTTCATCAACAACTTCACGTTTTCGGGCGCCGCCACTGGCATCAGGTACTTCGTATCGACGAATGCCCTCATCGATACTTCGAGCGGTGACCCGAACTACCTGCCCGGCAACGGTGCGGGTAGCTCTCAGAGCGGAGGTCAGTACGTCTGACCTCCGCGAAGATTATGTTCACGCTCGAAAAGATCAAGAAATTCATCGACAGATGAACTCCTGCGGAGCACTTCGTTCAGTGCGTCGGGATCCATGTCCCACCACGATGAATGCAGCAAGCGCGAAATAGTTGGCGGCGAGAATCGATAGCGGATAATCCGCATTGGGTTCCCAACAACGACCGAATACGGCTCGATGTTTTTCGAAACGACTGTTCCGGCTCCCACTATAGCGCCGGTTCCAATATCAACGCCGGACAGCAGAATTGCATTGGTCCCGAGCCATACATCATGACCTATGGTGATGTCACCCTTGCACCGCGGGGTCTTTTCAATCTGATGCAAAATAGTATTCGTCGATAAAGACGCTTTTGGGTGCTCTCCACCAAGAATGAACGTTGTTCCCGAGGCGATAGAACAATAATTCCCAATGGAAACCTTGTTCCCAGCCCCCCAATAATAAACAGTCGGCGGGTTTATGTGGCAATTCTTGCCCACATAAACTTCGGGCTGCTCAAATGGAAAAGTGAACATGTGACTTCAACATCTCCGCAGTGACGGGAAAAGGCTCGTTCTGGCTATCTTCGGGTTCTGTGACGGCTGGAAGCGCCTGCAGATCGTGTGGCCTCATAAGCCCTATCAGAACTCAGTTCCAAAAATCCAACCCCGGCCGCCGCATGGCGGCTTTTTTGGTTTCACCTGGCCGCGGCAGAGGCCGAGCCGGGCCATAAGAGGAATCCCCCATGGCGGATCTGGTTCTCCACGGTCTCGAGACGACCGAGAACACCACTGGGCCGCGCCCGATCGAAACCATCGATACCGGCATCATCGCGCTCATCGGCACGGCGCCCGATGCGAACAGCGAGCTCTGGCCGCTCAACACCGTGGTGCCGGTCTATGGCGCCAACGGTGCCGTCGAGGGCCTCGGCGAGTCCGGCACCCTGCTGGACGCCATCGAAGGCATTTTCGACCAGGCCACCCGCGTGTCTCAGACCATCCTGGTGGTCCGCGTCGCCGCCGGCGGGACGCTGAACCAGACCTTCCAAAACATCCTTGGAAGCTCGACTGCCTATACCGGCGTGCACGCTTTCCGGCGTGCGCCGAACGAGCAGGGCCTCACGCCGAAAATCTTCTGCTCGCCCGGCTTCACCTCGCAGCGCCCCACCGACGGCGTCGCCTCTATCGCGGTGGGCACGGCCGGCAGCGATTATGCCGAGGCCCCGGCGATCAGCTTCACCGGTGGCGGCGGCGGCGCGGGCGCTGAGGCGGTGTCGACGATTACCAAGGGCATCAAGATCACGCTGGGCGCCGGCGGCACGGGCTACACGGTGGCGCCGACCGTCGTGATTGAGGCGCCGCCGACCGGGGGCGTGCAGGCGACGGCGACGGCTACCGTGGCGGCAGGCGCAGTCACCGGGATCACGGTCACCAACCCCGGGTCCGGCTACATCAACCCGCCAGCCGTCAGCTTCAGCGGTGCGGGCACCGGCGCTGTGGCAACCGCAGTGCTCTCTGGTCGCCTGACCGGCATCGTGCTCACCAAGAATGGCTACGGCTACGCCGCCGCCCCGACCGTGGTGATCGGCGCGCCGGCCGCGGGCGGCACGCAGGCCACCGCGACCGCCACGCTCGGCACCGCCGCCAACCCGGTGATCGCCGAAATGCTGCCGCTGGCGGCAAAGTTCCGCGCTGTGGTGATCAAGGACGGCCCCTCCACCACCACGGCGGCGGCGATTACCGACCGTGCCGACTACGACACCGACCGCCTCTACATCGTCGACCCGACGGTGAAGGTCTTCAAGGATGCGCAGGTGGTGCCGGAGCCGGTCTCGGCGCGCGTCGCCGGCCTGATCGCCCGTGTCGACTACACCGAGGGGTTCTGGGTCTCGCCATCGAACCACGTGATCGAAGGCATCATCGGCACGGGCCGACCGATCGAGCATTCGATCAGCGATCCTTCCGCCGAGTCCCAGCTGCTCAATCGAAACGCGATCGCCTGCGTGGTGCGGGCGCCGAGTGGCGGCTTGAAGCTGTGGGGCAACCGGGTCCCGTCCTCGGACAGCCTGAAGCTGTTCCTGCCGGTGCGCCGCGCGCACGACACGATCATCGATTCGATCGAACGCGCCTGCGAACCGTTCATCGACAAGCCCTTCAGCCTGCAGAACCTCGTCGACATCGGCGAGACGGTGAGTGCCGGCCTGCGCCGGTGGCAGGCGCTGGGAGCGACGCTCGGCGGGCGGGTCTGGCTGGACCCGACGCTGAACACCGCGGCCACCTGGGCGGCGGGACACCTCTACATCCACTACGACTCCGAGGCGCCGGCGCCGATGGAGCACATCACCTTCGTCTTCAATCGCAACACCGGCTATTACGACACCCTGTCTGCCGCCGCGATCCGCGAGATCGCCCGCATTGGCGGCACGGTCCTGTCCGCCGCGTGACCTGCACCCAAATCCCATAGGAGGCACGCGCGATGCGCCATATTCTGCAGGGCTTCACCATGTACATCGATACCCTCGACTTCGGTATCGACACCGAGACGGTCGAGCTCCCGCTGCCGATCCCGACGACGCAGGAATATCGGGGCGGCGGCATGGACCTCGCCGTCGAGCTGCCGATGGCGGCGATCGGCGCGCTGAGTATCACGGTCAAGATGTCGGGCCTGAATCCCGACATCATGGGTCGCATGGCCATGGCTCCTGGCACCACCCGCCGCATCACGTTCCGCGGCGGTGTGCTGCAGGAGACGGACGGTTCCATCGTCTCGCACGTCTGCGTCGCCGATGGCCACATCAACGGCAGCAGCCGGGATACCTGGTCGCGCGGCGAGAAGGTGGGGCTCGAGTTCGTCATCAACGGCGTGAAGTATTACCGCTACGAGGCCAACGCTCAGATTGTGCATGAGCTCGGCGCCTGGCCGCCGAAGCGCATCATCAACGGGGTCGACCAGTTGGCCGGTCTCAACGCGGCTCTCGGATACTGAGGAACCGACGAATGGACCAGGTGACACGGGCGCTCAGCCAGAAGGAAATGGATCGCCTCAAGCCGTTGCCGAGATTCACCGGAGAGGGGCCGGCGCGCACGCTGACGGTGCCCCTCACCTTCCCGGTGGAATACGATGGCGTCGTCTACAAGGAGGTCGTCATCCGCCGGCCAACGACGGGCGAATGGAAGGCGTATGTCCGGCGGGTGGAGGATGCGGTGCGCGAGCGCGGTCCGGCGGCCGAGGATGAAGTCGACATGTCGTGGCTCAGTGTGCCCGCAGTGGTCCTGAACAGCCTGGACCTCGCCGACGGCAACCGCGTGGAGGCGGGGCAGGAAGGTTTTTTCGCTCAGTCCGGGTTGCCGGACGCGGCGGCCAGCCAACCGACCTCCACATCCGAGGATGGCTCGCGGTAGCGATGGAGGTGATGGCGACGAGCCATGGCGGCGTCTCGATCGAATACATCGAGGGCCTGATGTTCCATGACCTCGCCTCGCTCTGGGAGGCTTCGGTCCAATTCGCAAGGTAGCGACATGGCTCCCTCCTCCCGCACGGCGTCCCTGCGCCTGCAGCTGATCGATTCCTTCAGCGGCAACTCCAAGTCCATCGCCAACTCGGCGAAGAGTCTCGACCAGGCCCTGTCTCGACTGGGCAAATCCGGCGCGCCCGGTGTCGGCAAGCTTACGCGGCAGCTGGAAGGCCTCCGCGAGAAAGCCGGCGCGATCAACGAGTTCCGTGGTCTTCTGCGCGGGTTGAAGGAAACCTCGGTCGAGATGAAGGTGGCGCGTTCGCGGGTGAAGACCCTCGAGGCAGCCTTCGGCGCCGCGGCCAAGCCGACCAAGCAGATGGAAACGCAGCTGCGCAGCGCCCGAGCGGCGCTGAAGCAGTCGACGCAGGCCTTCCGTGATCAGGGGCAGGCTGCCCTCGCGTCGATGCGTAACCTGCGCACCTTCGGCATCAACAGCCAGAAGGACATCAGCGGGTCGCAGCGCGCCATCCGCAAACAGATGGCCGACACCATCCGGCAGATCCGCCAGATGGACCGCGAATTGCGCAATCGGCCGTCGCCGGCGCCCATACCGCGCCCTAGCCGCCCACCGGCTGTGCCGCGGCCGGCGGGCGGCGGCGCCGGAAGCTATTCCGGACGTAGTCCAGAGCGCGAGAGCGCGGTGGCCGTCGGCGGCGGCATCATTGCCTCCAAGGTGAGGGAGGGAGCGCAGCAGGGCTTCACCTATGCCGTCGACTTCAGCCGGGCGGCTGACTACCAGCAGGCGCTTGGCGGGTTTTCGAGCTCCGAGCGCGGCATGCTGAACCAGCAGGCCAAGGACATCGGCGGCGAGACGCGCTTCTCGAACGTCGATGTCATCCAGGCGCAGACGCAGATCCTGCAGGGCGGTATCCGCGACACCAAGACGATCATGAACCTCACCCGCCAGGTGACGGACTACTCGCTCGCCATGGGTGTCACGCTGGAGGAAGGCGCCGAGACGATCCGCGGCGCGGCGCTCTCCAAGCGCGTCGACCTCAGCGACGTGAAGGCCATCAAGAACTTCGTCGACAGCATGGTCTGGATGGCGAAGAACTCTGGCATGAGCGACGACGACGTCCGCCAGTACATGAAGTATGGCGGGGCATCGACGACCGGCGCCGGGCTTCCGGACCCCTATTCCGCCGCTGTTGGCATGATCCTGCGCCGCTCCGGTGTGCGTGGTGACGAAGCTGGCGTGTTCGCGCGCTCGGCCTCCTCCAAGCTGGTGGCGCCGACCAAGAAGGGCCGCGATGCCCTTGCCGCCATGGGCATCAACTACAGCGACTATGTCCGCATGCCGGACGCCCTCAATTCCGAGGGCATCGGCATCATGATGAAGAACAACTTCGGCAAGCGCCTGACGCCGGAGATGGAGGCGAAGGTCAAGGACTTGCTGGAAAATGGCGAGTTCACCGACCCGGAGACCGGCGAGACTCGCTCGGTCAGCTCGGACAGCGGCGAGTTCGTCACTCGGATGACCGAGATCCTGGAGCCACTGTTCACGGACAATAAGGGAAAGGTGCCCGCTCGAGATGCCTCGGCTCTGTCGAAGGGGCTCGCCGACTACCACAAGTATTCGGTCGATAGTGTTGATGTGGTTGGTCTTTTCAACTCCATCATGTCGAGCAACCCGACCCTTGGAAACCTGAATGCCTTCTTCACTGATCGCCAGGGCGGCCGCGCGAACATGATCGCCCAGCAGTGGGCGCTCTTCCAGCAGTTCCGTCAGATGATGGAGGCGCCACCCACGGGCGTCGCCAACAAGATCGGAACGGAAGCGAATAAGGGCCTCTATGGCGATTGGACCAAGCTGACCGGCACCATCGAGACGGCGCTCACGACGGCAGTACAGGATTGGGAGGGTGTGATCCGCCCGGTCATCAAGACCACCGACGACCTGGTGAGCGAGCTGACTGAAGCTGGGCCGGCCGTGCGCCGGCTGGCCGAGGCGGCGGTGGTGGCGGCCGGCGTGCTCGCCGCCTATGCCTCCTTCAAGGCTGGCACCGGGCTTATCGGCGACGTGCTCGGTCTCCCTGGCGGCGGCAAAGGCGGGCGCGGCCTTGGCAAAGCTGGCGCGGCTGTCGGCGGCGCTGTGGCCGGCAAGGTGGGCGGCAGCCTGCTGAAGCGCATGGGCGTCGGGCTGCTACGTGGCGGCACTGCCGTCGGCACCGGCGTGCTGGCAATGGACGCGCTCGACGAGGTGGACCCGGACGGCAACCTCTGGGGACTGACGGATCCGATCGACGGATGGTTTATCCGCAACTATGGGGTGAACCCGTCGAACATCGGAAAGTCGCGCGCCCGAGGGCAGTACCACTCCTCGGTCGATGCGGCGAAGTCGAAGGCGACCCAGTCGGAGCTCGAAAAGCTGGACTCGGCGATCTCCTCCTGGCCTGACAAGGCCAAGGCGGCGATGGACGATTACGGCTTCGCTATCCAGCAGGGCGGGCCTGAGGCGGAAGCCAAGGCGGCGGAGATCGCCAAGCAGATCGAGAAGGAGTTGTCCGTCACCGGGCATCCCGACGTCGACACCACGAGGTTGGAGAAGGCCCTCAACCTCGCGCGGCAGGTCGCCGGCGCCATCAACGCGATTGGCGGCGGTGGCGGCGGGACCGAGTACGTTACGCCGCCGAACGCCAACAAGTTCGGTGGGCCGCGCGCCGACGGTGGCCCGGTGCAAGCTGGCAAGACCTATCTGGTCGGCGAGCGCGGACCGGAACCGTTCATCCCGTCGCAGAACGGCCGGATCATGTCCAACCGCGATTTCCGCTCAGCAATGGGCGGCGGCGGCCCGATGGTCAACATGCCGGTCACCATCCACCTTCACGGCGGCGCGACCAAGTCCGACGCCAAGATGCTGGTCGATGTCCTCGACCAGAGGCTCAATCGCGCCGTCCAGATCGCATTCGGAGGCGCGAACTACGGAGACGCTTGATGCTCATGGCCTGGGGACCGTTTCGGTTCACCGTCCCGAACTACTCCGTCGAAAGCATCCGGCGATCTCTTCAGCCGCGAGTGGAACCCCAGCCGGTGATTGGCGCCATGCCGTCGATTCACCGACTGGGCCCGGCCAACGAAGCGATCAGCCTCGAGTCGACCTTCCACCCGCGCCACTTGAACGGCCGCGGGCTGGCGCAGCTCGCCGGCGTTCGCCTGGCGGTGAATCGGCTGACCCCGATGCAGCTGGTGCACTTCAACGGAGCCGGCATCAACATCTTCGGCCTCTGGATCGCGGTGAGCCTCGATTCCGAGGAGACCATGCTCGACACACGCGGCACACCGCAGATGGTCTCTGCGCACCTGTCGATGATTCAGTATGGCGGTTCGGAGGCGCGGGCCATCGCCGAGATCGCGGTGCTCGGCACCATGGGCTTCGACACCAGCGGCCTCAGCGTCTCGACGAGCATCACGTATGGCACCGGCGGCGTGGGAGTGAGCGCGTCCGCCGGCGCCCTCAACCTCAGTGCGGGGATCGGACTCTGATGCCTACTCCCGTTTTCCGCGTCTACGCCGATGGCAAAGACATCACGCCGAACCTCACCAGTGCCGGCCTGATGACCATGACGATCACCGACTCCGACGGCGACCAAGCCGACACCCTGCAGATCGACATCGACGACCCTGGCGGAGTGGTACCGGCACCGCGCACCGGCGCCACGCTGAACCCGGTCGGCGGCTACGAGGAGTTGATGCGCGACTTCGGCCAGTTCGTCGTCGACAGCGTCAACTATTCCGGCTGGCCGCAGCGCATCTCCGTCGGCGCCAAGTCTGTAGACGCGAAGTCGGAGGCCAAGAAGCGCGAGCCGAAGGCTTTCCCGCCGGATGACTACCCCACCTATGGCGACATCTTCGAGTCTGTAGCCGGAAAGATCGGCCTGACGCTGAGAATGGACCCGTCGCTGAAGAGCATCAGCAACCAGTATGAAGCTCAGGCCGACGAGAACGCGCTCGAGTTCCTGACCCGCATCGGCGAGAAGATCAACGCCTCGATCACCGTAAAGGCAAAGAACTTGGTGGTGGTAGTGAAAGGCGCCGGCAAATCTGCCAGCGGCGCATCCCTCAGCCGCGTGATCGTATCCTCGGGCGTCGGCGGAAACATCCTGTCCTACTCGGTTAATGTTAAGGACGAGCCGAAGCACAGCAAGGTCAAGGCCAGCTGGTACGACCGCGCGGAGAATGAGTTCAAGACGGAGGAGGAGGACACCGGTCTGGACGGACCCGAGTTCCTGATCCGCACACCGTTCCAGAATCAAGCGGAGGCGAAGAGCGCGGCAGCAGCACAGGCTCGAGAGCTCAAGCGCATGTCGGGCGACGCCAATTTCGCGATCGACGGCGCCCCCTTTGCCCAGTCAGGCGCCATTGCCGCCGTCAGTGGCTGCAGGCAGGGCGTGGACGGTCTCTGGCGCATCGCCACCGTCACCCACCAGTTTTCCGCTTATGGGCCCTACGTGACGACGCTGGCCTGCGGAGAGCCATCCGAGGAGCAGCCAGATGGATAGGGTCGTGACGCGTGCCGATGGCACCACCGTATATGTGACCGTCGATAACGAGATGATCGATTCGATCGCCGAGCGCTATTACGGCACGCACGGCACCAACACCGAAGCGATCCTCGAAGCAAACCCCGGCCTGGCGGATCTCGGCCCGGCCCTAGCGGCGGGCATCGCTATCGTGCTGCCCACCGTCTCGACCCCGAGCGCGGTCCCGACATTCCGACAGCTCTGGGACTGACTTTCCACCCTAGCGACAACTGTCCTGCCAACCGGCGAGCGCAAGCCCGCCGCTCCCGGCGCGCGCCCTGGAGTCATCGATGCCCTGCCAGATCCTCCGCTTTCACCTGAACGCCACAGGCCCATCGGTTCCCGGTGTCGTCAAGAATGTCGATCTCACGGACTCGCATCTGGAACTGGTGATCACGGCCAAATTCATCGGAGACGAGGACACCGAGATCGTGTTGTCCTCGGCAGAAGGGGAGATCGAAATCCTCCCGCCGCACGGCTTCCTGGTCCACTACCCGGAGAACCAGCTCGAAAAGCTGCTGCACGCCTACCGATCCCCTTTCAAGCTCTTTCGGCTGGATGGAGACGAGCGCGAGCCTATCGGCGCCGGCGTGGTCCGGTTGCTGACCAACAGCGACTTCGAGGACGCGCCCCCGCTTGAATTCGAGGCACCTGGTGTGCAGGGCCGGAAGGGCGACAAGGGCGACACCGGAGACGTCACGCCGGAGGCACAGCAAGCGCTCGATGACGCAATCGCAGCCCGGGACGCCGCGCAGCAGGAAGCGGCCGAGGCACGGCAGGCCGCTGAGGACGCCCAAGCTGCGCTCGCCGATGCCCAAGCCGAGATCGAGCGAATTTCACCGCACCGGCTGGATTTCTCCAAGCCGCGCAACTCCCTACTCATGCCCCTCGTTTTCTGGAGCTGATTATGCCCGACTTCGTTAAGTCGATGGATGCCGACGGCTTTGCGCGAAACCTCGCCACCAAGGATCTCGGCTCCGATCTCCACATCCCGAAGTCGCTTCCGAGCGATCAGACCGGCACGCCCTATACCCGCGACAACCCGATGCCGTCGTCTGCCCGCAATGCGGTGAAGGACGACACCGGCGCGCTGCTCTACCCCGACGACTGCGCCGTGACCGCTGTCACCCGCGATGCCAACGGCAACCTGCTGAAGCAGACGATCAGCGACGGCACGACGTCCTGGGTGCAGACGATCACCCGCGACGCCAACGGGAACCTGTCCGCCGTCTCCAAGTGGGAGCGCCAGTGATGCTGAGCGAAGCCGATATCGAGCGCGCCGGCGGCGTCACCTCGCCGCGCCTTGTCCGCAGCCTCAGCGATGATCAACTCATCCGTGAAGGCGTGCTGCCGCCGAATTTCCGCGAGTTCCCCCTGGGCGACGGCGAGCACTATGGCCAAGTGGCCACCAACTGCCGAATCGCCACGGCGCAATCGACGGACGGGTTGTTCAGCACGTTCTCGCATAACCGGCATACCCTTCGAGCGGATGTCACCGAGATCGCCATCGTCCTTCCGAACTGGTTCGCCAATCGCAACGGCGACAAATGGGAGACGGGTATCCAGTCAGGTGTCGTGGCGTCGGTCGGGATCCAGTTCCCGGCTGGCACCATCAAGACGCTCGGCTTTGGCGGCGCCGCCCAGGGCGGCATGGCCGCGGGCGGCCAGATCTGCACAAACTTCATCAAGGTTTCTGACCTGACCAATGGCGCCAGTGAGGTGCTGCCGGCGGGAACGGAGATCGAGACGCGGATCGCGCTCTATGGCTCGGTCGGCTACGCCCATGCCAATTTTCGGCAGAACCAGTACGCCACTTTCCCCGAAGGTTCGACGGCCTCCGGCGGAACCGGCACCCCGGCCCGTGTGCCAGACCTGACTCGGCGCTTCGCGACGGTTGCGACCGATCCGCCGCCGCGCTCCGTTGGCACGTGGCCGGTCGGTATCATCGCCCGCACCACACATCCGGGCGTGCTGATCATCGGCGACTCGATCAACGAGGGGACGGGCGATATCTACGCGGCCGAGGATGCGGTCGACAAAGGTTTCGGCCTCGTCGGGCGCGCGGTAGCCCCGACCCACGCCTATATCAGCGCCGCCATGGCGGGCGATGACATCGAGACCATCCTCCAGAGCCATCACAAGCGCCTTTCGCTGGCGACCTATGTGAAGCGCATCGTCTTCGAGCACGGCGTGAACTCGATCTCCGGCCTCGCGGCCGTCGATCCCGCCATAGCCCTGGCGACCATGAAGACGAACATGCTGGCCCTGTGGAGGCTCGGCGAAAAATACTCAGTGAATCCCGACACGCGGCGGTTCCAGACCACGCTGACACCGGAGACCACCTCGACCGACAACTTTGCCACCGCGAATGGTCAAACCGCGCGCAGCGGCTTTTCCACCTCCGGAAACGGTGTTCGCGAGCAACTGAATGACTGGTTGCGCGATCGCGCGCCACTTATCGGGGGCGCCCCCGCACCCGCATTGACCGGCGCCAGCGGCGCAGTGCGAGCCGGAGAGGCCGGCCATCCCCTCTATGGTGTGTTCGAAGTGGCGGACCAGGTCGAAACCGCCCGCAATTCCGGTCGATGGAAGGTCGACGGGACGGCCAACAAGTGGACTGCGGACGGCATTCACCCCACGCGATACACGAACGACTCCGTGGCCACTTCCGGCGCCATCGATGTCGAGCGTCTGGCGGCTTGAGGAGACTTTCCATGGCCAACCTTGCGCGAACCTTCACTCGCGACCGTCTTCAATCGATCGCTGGCGGCACCGACACCGATTACTGGCTCGTCTCCCACCAGATCCTGGACACCGGGCTCCGGTATCGCGAGCGGGTCATGGTGTTCGCCGACACCAACAACGTGCATTTCCTTGCCCAGAAAGAGGCGGGTCCGCCGGAAGACTGGGAGCGTCCCGCCTTCTTCGATCTCGAAGAACCGATGGAGTGCTTCGCGGTCGAACCATCAGACGCGACGCTCACAGGCTGGCAGTTGCTGGTCCTGCCAGACTGAGCTGACGCGGAACGGGCATTTTTTGGTGCGGCCGGGGGCGGCTTTGCCGAACGCCCCCGGCCGAGCCTGCCGCCTCGCAGGGGAGCCGAGCGGCCGGCCGGCGCAACCATATTCCACTCCCATCGCAAGGAACACCGAAATGGACCCACGTGAGCTGCAGACGCAGCTGACGAAGCTCGGCTATGCGCCGGGGCCGATCGACGGCCGTCCCGGCAAGCTGACCACGGCGGCGACGGTGGCGTTTCAGCGGTCGGTCGGCCTCTACCCCGACGGCATCGCCGGCCCGAAGACGCAGGCGGCGCTGAAGGCGGCCATTGAAGCTCGCGCCACCGTCGATCCGACGCCGGCCCCGCCGCGCCAGAGCATGAGCGCGATCGGCCTCGCCGCGCTGATCAGCCGCGAGGCGCGCAAGCTGACGGCTTATCGCGACACCAAGGGTATCTGGACCATCGGCATCGGCCACACCGCCGCCGCCGGCGCGCCGATCCCTTATGCCGGCCTGACGATCACGGCCGCCGAGGCGGACGCGATCTTCGCCCGCGACATCGTCCAGTATGAGGACGCGGTGCGCGCCGCGATCAAGGTGAGCCTGGCCGATCACCAATTCGATGCGCTCACCTCGGTTTGCTACAACATCGGCACTGGTGCCTTCCCGGGTGCGACCTTTGTGAAGCGGATCAATGCCGGCGAGACGCCCGCGAGGATCCGCGCCGCCATCATGATGTGGCGCAAGCCTTCCGAGATCATCTCCCGCCGCACCGGCGAGGCCGACCAGTTCGTCACGCCCTACAGCGCCTCGCTGCCCAAGGCCCGGTCGACCGATGCACGGCCGATCAGCGTCGCCGCGTAAGGATCGTCATGGAAGAGACGAAAACAATCGCCATCGACGTCAAGGATCATCTTTTCCCAGAGACGTTGTGGTGGATCTCCCTATTACCTCAACCTTCTCTGTGAAGGTGCAATGGGTTGTGAATCAACGATCATCATGGGTAAGGTTGCAACTATCGATTCCAGCGCATCCGAGGAGGTGGCGGGCGAGATCCGCCACCTGGGGCCAATGGCAGATTATCCTCGCCTAGCCTTCACAATGAATGCCGTCCGAAAGGCGGGGGAGCATCTCTCTCGGCATCTGGCTTTCACGCCGGAATCTCACGAAGAAATTGTCGAAACATTCACGGTAGCCAATAGTTGGCGGGATTCGCATATCTATCCCATGCGAAGCATCAGGTATTCTGTTCGCCACCGAATGAATAAAGCTGAGGCATATGGCGTAATGGCGTCGCGACCCAAGACAATGGGATCGATACGCCGCAAGCTAAGGGAATCGACCGTACGCCTCGATCAAATGAATGACCTAGGTGGATGCCGAGCGATCATGGACGAAATAGCTGGTGTTCGCTCGCTGTTGGCCGCGATCGGCGACGAATTTCCCCACGATGCTCGCCAACATTATACCTATATCGACAATCCTAAGAGTGATGGCTATCGTAGTCACCATGTTGTCTTTATTTACCGTCCCCGTTCAAAGGAAGCCGAAGCATTTGACGGGCGCCGTATTGAACTTCAAGTACGGACGCGCCTCCAACATGCTTGGGCAACGGCCGTGGAAGCAGTCAGCCTATACCGAGGTCAGGATCTTAAACACGGCAAGGGCGATCAGGATTGGTTGAGGTTGTTTGCGCTGGCATCAGCGGAGTTTGCATATGTCGAGGGATGTCCAGTTCATCAGGATATGCCTGACCATTCAAGCCGTATCGCCGAGATAAAGGAGCTCGACGGTAGGCTTGGTGCTGCTGCAATGCTGGAGAATATAAAAAACGCAACGCACTACGCGGAAAATTTCGTCTACGAGAGAGGGCCAAAATACTTTCTGATCAGATATTTTCCTGACCACACTGTGAAGGTCGAGAGCTATCAAAGTCCCATCGCAATGTCGAATGATTTTGGTCGACTCGAGGCGACGATTGAAGAGGCTAACGACGGCTCTCGTGCCGTATTGGTTGAGGTAGATAAAGTCGACAAATTGATTGATACCTATCCAAATTACTTTGGAGACGTTTCTTTGTTTGTTTCTAATCTAAGAAGAATATGTGACGGTCGAGAAGCCGTTGAATACACAATGGCACCGCAGGAAGTTGTGGCGCCTACGTCAACCCGTTGGGGTGACGTCGGTTGGCTGAGGAGGCGTTATTCCCGATGGGATGAACGGAAGAAATAGGCCGTCCTTACTTACGCTTATCACAAGGGCCCCGCCAGAAGCGGGGCCTTTTCATTTGGAGACCACCATGAGCACGACCTCAAAGGCGGCGGCGCAAGCCGTGCTGGCCTCGATCACGCCTGCCATCGCGGCGGCAACGCATTCGGCTGTGAGGAGGGAGGCTGTCGGCCTCGCCGCTGGTGAGGCGGTCGATACCGGACGCATCGTCAAGGAGGTGTCGGCCGTCGTCATAAACCAGACCAACAATGAGCCGTGGTTCCTTTCGCGCGTCACCTTGTTCGCCATCGGCGGCATTCTCACCACGCTTTACACCGCCGGGCTCGACTTCAGCGACGGCACGCCGCCGACCGTAGAGGCCTTCAGCGGCTACCTTGCCGCCATCGGAACGCAGTTCGGCGTGCTCTACGGCCGCTGGGTCGCGAAGAAGCCCCTCGGGAATTAAGCGGCGCGGCAGGGGGCGGGAATGGATCTGATCCTCCAGAAGCTGATCGAATGGGGCCCAGGAGGACTCCTCGCCGCCTTCTTCGGTTGGCTGCTGGTGCAGCGGGAGAAGCACATCGAAGCGCTTCAGCAGCGCATCAACGACCTCCAGGACAAGAGGGTGGAGGAAAGCCGCGAGGACGTCGCGAAGATGTCGACCGCGCTGGTCACCAGCACGGAAGCGATGGACGCCAACAAGGAGTCCATCGACACCCTGCGACGAGTGGTTGAGGCCGGGATGAACCGCGGAGGCAGCCGATGAGCGCTTGGGCTTCCCTACTCATGAAGGTTTTCGGGGTCGGGCGCGTGCAACGACCGATCACGACGGAGGCGAACGACGCCATGACGGCGGCTATCCGGCAGCGCCTGGAAAGCGCCGTAGAGGAGCAAGTCAAAGCCGCTGAAAACCTCCGCGTCGCCGGAGAGGAAGTCCGGGGCGCCGCGATCGCCGCGATCCGACACATTGAGAACAGGGGGCACCGGTGAGCGCCGTCGCGAATTTTGTCCGAAGCCACCTCTTCTGGATTGTGGCCTTCCACACCGTCGGCTTCTTGGCGGCCGTCACATTTCTGCCCCCCGAGATCTACTTCCCGGTGCTGCATGCCCTCCGGCTGTGCGTCGCCGCGGTGGTGATCGCCACTTTCTCGCCGGGCATTTCCAATCTTCTTGCCCAGCGAGAGCTCGATCAGGGCTCGCAGCTTATCCTCGGCATCTTGCTGGTATGGGCGAGCGAGTTCTGCATCGGCCTCTGGTCGTTCGTATGGCGGGTCAGCGATCAATCCTGGATGCTGAACTCGCCGGCGCTCGCCGCGCTTCTCTACATGAAGGTGCTCGGCGGAACGATGCATGTCACGTCGCCGCGCGACGTCGGCGGGCTGGTGCCGCGACGCAGCTGGATTCTGCTCATTGCCGGCACGGCGATCGCCGCGCTGCTAGCGGGCATCGTCATCGGGGCGCAACTTCCTCGCTTCCTGGTGCCGGGATGAAGCTGAACGTGCCAGGCGCTGACCATGTGGGCTTCGACGAGCGATCAGGCCGCCTCTTCGTGGTCAGGGCCCACAACGACGTGATGGGCGAGATCCGCGAACTCCGGCGGCAGGCCCGCGCCGTCCTGGCAGCGTGCGACGCCGCCGAGTCGGTGCTGCGGGGTGCTCCGCCGCCTCCCCACTTTCTCGACCAACTCACCCGCGAGGGAATCTGAAATCTGCGCTGCGCCGCGGATTCCGACGGCGGCTTGCCGGCGATGACGGGGTCCTGTCGCCCATACACGTCCGTTTCTCCCCCCTGCCCGCTCTCCTCAAGGAGGGCGGGCCTTTTTTCGTTTCTGGCGCAACCTCGGCCTCGGCTTCTCGTTGTTGCGGGATGTACATGCCAATGGATCCCGTCTTCATCTGGGAGACCGACAGCACCAAGCGCACTCTGGCGGATGTCGAGGGTGCAGCCCGATTTCTGCTGGAGCGCTGGCCGGCGCCCATCGACACGGATCTTCACCGAGCCGCCCGTCAGGCCGCGCTTGACGCGATGAACGGCGTCATCTTCGTGGCGGATTTCCGGGCCGCCTTCGTCGCCGCGGCCGAAGAGGCCGGGATCCTGGCCTAGCCCCGTTTGCCGAGAGCGCGGTAGTCGGCTTCGAGTTTTGCGATCTCATCCGGGGAGAACGGCCATTCCCCTTGGATGACCAGGCCGCCACGGATCTCGTTGGCGGTCACCGGCCAAAAACGATCAACAAGCTTGGCGGCCTCCTCACGGCTGTAGCCTCTTTCCATGAGGTCGATTGTGCAAAGGCGCCGAGCATTAATTTCGAGGTTACGCATGTCGGTATTTTAATGTGGGCCGGCAAGCTTGTCGACGATCACTCCAGATCGTCCGGCGTGTCACCATAGCGCGCGATCACCACCGCCGGTTCGAACTCGCCTTGGCTCGGATCACCGGTGCGCGAGAAGGCCACCGCGCCAGCGTTTTGCCGAGACAGAACGAGAGCCTTTGAGGCCGCCGAGGTGGCGCTCTGCGCTTCGATCGCTTCCAGGGCGACGAGGTCGCCCTCCTCATTCCGCACGAACGGCAGCACCACGTAATAAGTCACGCTCGCCATTTGCGTCGCTCCTCCGGTTGAGCACCGAGAGGAGGTTCTATCACCCCTTACCCCGGAGGGCTTGTTCTATTTTCGTTCTCATGGAATCAATCCGCCCATCAACCGATGGAGCCGACCATGCCGAGCGAGCAGCCGCCCGCCGAACAGCAGCCTATTGTCATCACGGACGTGGATGTTGATGAGGCCATAGCGGCTTGTGGCGGCGACGCGCGCGAGGCGATCCGGACACTGCTGATCGCCGGCCAGTTCATGAGGCCGATCTCAAGGAAGCAAGGCAAGAAACGAGTTGGGGTTACATCCGGGCTCGGGCCTCGCGGAAGCTGAAGGATGCCGCGCAAGGGTGATTGACATGGTCCAAGGAAGCTATAGCCCGCCCAATATTCTCAGCCTCCGCAATCACGGTTGGCGCATGGGCCTCGAATGCCTGAAGTGCGGACATCGGTCGGTGCTGACGACTGACGATTTGATGAAGCACAGCCAAGTCGCCGAGATGGGCAGCCTCGATGAGATGGCGCGTAGGGCGAGATGTGGGCCGTGTGGCGGCAAGGGTGCAAGCTGGCAACCGATCAAGAGCGAGGCCGAAGCTAAAGAGTGGTCGTGCCAAGCGCCGTTCTAGGCTGCAGCCGGCCGCTCCACGATCACGATCTGATCGTCCGGCAGCGGCCGCTGAAGCGCCTTCGCTTCATCCCATGGCGCGCGCAACCAAACGTCGCGCTCCTCTGCCGTGGTGAGGATCACCGGCATGGCCTTGGTGTGGACGGACCCGACCACCGCATTGGGTTCGGTGGTGAGAAAGCCGTAGAGGTCGGCGGTGATTTCGCCCTCCCTGATCTTCCGCACGCCCGTCCAAGTGGTCGAGATCCCAGCGAAGAAGGCGAGCGGCTCGTCAGGCGACAATGCGAACCATGACCAGGTGTCGGGCCCCTTGGCGCCGGCCGGGGGCTCCGAGAACGATGTGAAGGGCACCAGGCATCGATGCTCGGGGCCGAGCCAGCGCTGCCAATGGCGGCTGGCGGTATTGCGGATGTTGGTGACGCCCTTATCCGGCTCCATCCGCAGAAGAGCCTTGAAGTCGACGGCTTGGCCTTTCGCCTCCAGCTTGGCGGCGCGCTTCTTCGTGGCCTCCATCTGTACGACCTGAGATGTCGGCATGCCCCAGCGAGCCATGACGATCTCCCGCTGGCCGTCGGCGGCGGTGCGCACGATCGGCGCCGGATAGTCGGGATAGATGCCCGGCTGTGGCGCCAGGTTGCCGGCGCCATTGCGCAGGGTGCCGACGAGGTCGGTGATCGCCTGCAGGTTTGAATGGTGGCTGTAGAGGTTACACATTGCTATGTCCTACCCCGGATTTGCGCGACGCAAATTTCCGCCACCTCGATAGTCGATCTACCCGCGATGCACGAACTTATCCACAGTTTTCGCAACGCAATTTTCTGCCCTTTTTCCCTCTGAATTACATCCAGGGACAATTCATCCCCATGGGCATCATTTTCGTTCCCGTTCTGTTTTATCATCGGGCTTGGCGCCGAAGAGCGGCTCGGCTAACTTCATCCTAGGATAAATCTTGCGTCACGGCTTCTAGGTCGGCGCTTCGCGTCAATCCTCCTACCAACTTCGGCGAAGTGCCGAAGGGCCGAGCGGATGTTCCGCTCAACTAGGAGCAAGTGAAGATGACGAAGAAGAAGGTTTGTCCCGTGGTGTCGCCAGTGTCGGTCACCGACTACAAGCGCCACCGCTTTGGAAGGTGGGAGCATGTCCGCTCTCACTGCCGGCGCCTGCCGAGCCATTGATCGGCCCGACAGGCAATTTCTCCGCAGGACTTGGCCCCGCTTTGGCGGGGCCTCTTTTTTATCGGTCGACGTTGGTTCGTCCGATTTGGCGAACACTCGCACATGCCCGCCCATCGCGCAACGCATCGGCACGCACCGGCTTGAACCGCCGTGCATCTCGACGCGCCGCATGCCCCATCTGGACACCGACAGGCATCCTGCCATCCTCATTTCTGAGGTGAGAAATGTCGAGCATCATAGGCGACCCATTCTGGCGGGCGGGGGAATTCCTCATGACAGAGGCAGCGGGTATGTCAGCCGGGGATTTGTCCGGTTGGGCGCAGGCCGTCGGCGCCATACTGGCGATCTGGGCTGCATGGTGGCAGGGGCAACGCAGCGATCGCAAGAGATTGGACGCCGAGGCTGAACAAAAGAAAATCAATTATGAGATTGCTGAGGACATGTTCCGGCGGATATCAAATTCTCTCTACGAAGCTGCGAAAATGATAAAGGATGGCTACGGGTCTTTGTATTTTGCCGGTGACTCGCTCTCAGAAGTGCGATCTTCCTTGTCGATGCTCGATATTCTTGTGATGGCGCCGCTCCCTGGCAAAGAAGCAGCGATCGACGTTCAAACTATGCGAACACTTGGATTTTACGCTCAGACGCAACTCACCCGCGCGAGGATCGCAATTGAGCAGCGGAGCCCGCGGGATGACGTTGTCAAAATGCTCATAATCCCACTGGGTGAAGTGCAACCCTATGCATACATTCCCCGCGACAGGTGCGGTCCGCGCAATCCAAAAGACCTGACAGAACTCGGCTCGCGACGGAACAGCTCAGCACCAGACCTCTCGATCTTCGATCAGGAAATTGCAGAGCTCAGCAATCGCCTTCACGAAATCCGTAAGGCAAGGACTTCTCGGCAGACTGACGAACAGGAACAGAATGGTGGGCGATACAGGGATTGAACCTGTGACCCTCCCCGTGTGAAGGGGATGCTCTCCCGCTGAGCTAATCGCCCATTCCAGTCCTGGACCGTGTCAAGGTTCCTGCGAACCTAAGCACGGTCCTCGAAGGCTTGGCGGTGCTGAACGGAGCACTTCGGTGTGAAGGGAGTGCTCTCCCGCTGAGCTAATCGCCCGCCGCCATCGAGGTGGCGGGATTTACTGGGTCCGACCGATGGGTGTCAAGCGCGCATGCGCGTCATCCACGCCTCATCTGCCCGCGACGGCGCGCCTCTCGCCGGTTCGGCAGCGCGCCGGGCATCGCCTCAGACGCGGACGAGCAACCGCGCCACCGTATCCGGCAGCAGGTCGAAATGCTCGATCAGCACGTCGCCGCCCAGTTCGGCGGCCGGGGTCTCGGTATAGCCGAACGGCACCACGATCGAAGGCACGCGGGCATTCTTGGCGGTGGTGACGTCGGTCAGGCTGTCGCCGACCATCACCGCCCATCCCCGATCGCCGCCCGCCGCCTCGATGGTGCCGATGAGATGGCCGGCATCCGGCTTGTGGACGCCGAACGTGTCGGAGCCGGCGATCACCGCGAAGCGGTCGGCCATCTCCAGCCGCTCCAGCAGCCGGCGCGACAGCCATTCCAACTTGTTGGTGCACACCGCCAGCACATGGCCTTCCCCGGCTAGCCGGTCGAGCGCCGCCAGGAGGCCGGGGAACGGGCGCGATTCGTCGGCGATGTGGTCGGCATAATGATCGAGGAAGCGTAGATAGAGCTGCTCCACCCGCTCCTCCGGCAGCACCAGCCCGGCGGCGTCGAGCCCGCGCTGCACCAGCGCCCGGGCGCCGGCGCCGATCATCTTGCGCGTCTCCTCGTGCGGCAGCACCGGCGCGCCGGCCTCGCGCAGGATGATGTCGAGCGTGTTGAGCAGGTCCGGCGCGGTGTCGACGAGCGTGCCGTCGAGATCGAAGGCGATGACGGACAGGCGGGCGGCGGTCGACATGGCAGCTTCCTGAATGTTGCGGAGAAGCGGGGTGCAGGACGCCATCTGCCTACAATCCCGCCGCTTTCCCTGTCCAGCTTGCACCCGGTGCACGCCGCATGGCGGAGTGCTAATGAGGCGATGCATTCGGGAGAACACATATGACGTGCTTGCGCTTTTCCGTCCTGCCGCTGTGGGCCAAAGACGTGCGGCATATCGCGCTCGCGGCCGTGCTCGGCCTGCCGCTGGCGGCGCTGACAGGCGGGCTCGCCCTGGCTCAGACCTCCGCCTCCCCGCCTGCCGGCACCTCCTCGACCCCGGCGCCCGGCCAGCCCTCGGGCGGCGGCGATGGCTATGTGTTCGGCTCCCCGCCCTCGGTGCAGGCCAACCGGCTTTATTCGATCAATGCCCGTACCGGCGAGGTGTCCGCCTGCCAGTTCGAGCGGCCGGAGGGCAGCGTCGTCGGCGTCACCCGGTGCTTCCCCCGCGATGCCAGCGCCGGCCCCGGCGAGCCCGGCACCTATGACATCATCGCCACCCGTTATTCCGGCGAAACCGGCGTGTTCCGCGTCAATGTGAAGACCGGCGCCATGAGCATCTGCTATGTGCGCGACATGCCGAAGGAAGGCGGCGGGGTGGAAGCCTCGGTGGTGTGCACCGCCCCGGCGCGCTAAACGCCCGGCGCGGGCTTGTCCGCGCTGCGTTTCGGGGGTAGGCAGCGTCTCCAGTCTTCCGGGAGCGTCCTCGTGTCCGATGTCGAAACCATGAAGCGTCAGGCTGCCGCGCTGGCGCTGGAATCTGTGCGCGGCGGCATGAAGCTCGGGCTCGGCACCGGCTCGACCGCCAAGCATTTCGTCGAGCTGCTCGCCGAGCGGGTGGCCGAGGGCCTCGAGGTGGTCGGCGTGCCGACCTCCGAGCAGACCCGTGCCCTCGCCGAGAAGCTGGGCGTGCCGCTCGGCACGCTGGACGAGTATCCCGCGCTCGACATCACCGTCGACGGCGCCGACGAGATCGGCCCCGGCCTCGCGCTCGTCAAGGGCGGCGGCGGCGCACTGCTGCGCGAGAAGATCGTTGCCAGCGCCTCGCGGGAGATGATCGTCATCGCCGACGCCTCCAAGAAGGTGGAGACGCTCGGCGCCTTCCCGCTGCCGATCGAGGTGGTGGATTTCGGCCTCGCCGCCATCCGCCGCGGCATCGCCGCCGCGGCCAAGGCGGCCGGCTGCCATGGGGTGCTGACCCTGCGCCGCAAGGCCGACGGTCATGTTTTCGTCACCGATCAAGGCAATCTCATCCTCGACGCCGCCTTCGGCGCGATCCCGGATCCAGCGGCGCTGGCGGCGCTGCTGTCGAATGTGCCGGGCGTCGTCGAGCACGGCCTCTTCATAAATCTGGCGAGCCGCGTCATCCTCGCGGGGCCCGCCGGCGCGACCACGATCAGCCGCGCCGAAGCATGAACGTCAGGGAGTTTCGAATGAACGTTCCGTTTTCCGGACGTGAGGCGGCCGGCAGCAAGACAGGCCATGCAGGGCGGACCGGCGCGTTCGCCGCGCCGCGTGCGCTGATCGCCGCCGCGACGCTGGCGCTCGGCGTCCCGGCGCTCGGCGTGATGGCCGTCGCTCCGGCGCAGGCCCAGACCGCCGCCCCTGCGGCCGCGGCGGCGCAGCCGAGCCCCGAGCGGATGAAGCTCGCCAACGAGCTGCTGGTCGCCAATGGCGAGGCGTCGAGCTTCGATTCCATCATCCCGACCATCATCGAGCAGGCGGCCGGCAGCTTCGTGCAGGCCAATCCCGACCTGATCCGCGACCTGCGCGACGTGGCGAAGTCGCTGGTGCCGGAATTCGAGGCCCGCAAGAGCGAGATCACCGCCATCCTCGCCCGCACCTATGCGGCGCAGTTCAGCGAGGCCGAGCTCGGCGAGCTGCTGGCCTTCTACCGCTCGCCCACCGGCCGCAAGCTGGTGGAGCAGCGCCAGGAACTGCTGGACGAGGGGCTGAAGGGCATTCAGGCCTGGAGCGCCAAATTCGCGCAGGAGGTCGAGGGCCGTGTCCGCGCCGAGATGAAGAAGCGCGGCTTCACCATCTGAGCCCCGCCGGGCGGGCGCCGGCCGGCAGCAAAGCCGGCAATGCATCCCGCCCGGCCGCCGCCGCGTCACGTGAACGTCAACCTCGTGTTTGCGATTTGCCCGGCATAATCTTGTCGATGTTCCGGCAATGCGCGTCGCGCACGCGGTGAAGCCGGGGCGACGGACGCTCGGCACCCTTTGGGTGGAGCAATGCATGGGGCAGACGATGGGACTTAAGAAACTTGCCGTCGCGGCGATACTGGCCGGCTCGGCCCTGCTGGCGGCGGCGCCGGCCATGGCCTTGGACAATCCGTTCCTGCGTGCGTTCCCGCGACCTTTCGATTTCGGCGTCGGCCCCAAGAGCGGCTATCGCGGCGCCTCGTCGATCCCCCGCCAGACCGTCGCCTATAACGGCCCCTATTCCTCCGGCACCATCGTCATCAATACCGCCGAGCGCCGGCTCTACCTGGTGCAGCCGAACGGCACGGCGCTGAAATACGGCATCGGCGTCGGCCGGGACGGCTTCCGCTGGTCGGGCAACAAGACCATTACTCGCAAGGCGGAATGGCCGGGATGGACGCCGCCGCCGCAGATGCGCAAGCGCGTTCCCGGGCTGCCGAGCTACATGCCGGGCGGCATCGACAACCCTCTGGGCGCCCGCGCCATGTATCTCGGCTCCAGCCTGTATCGCATCCACGGCTCCAACGAGCCGGAGACCATCGGCCAGGCGGTGTCGTCGGGCTGCTTCCGCATGACCAATGACGACGTGACCGATCTTTATGAGCGGGTCAGCGTCGGCACGCGGGTGGTGGTGCAGAACTGATCGCTGCGGCAGCCGCTGCCGGCAAGAGCAGGGCCCCGAAGGCCCTGCTCTTGCGAAAGGCTCTCAGCTCGCGAGCCGCTGCCGAAGCGCGTCGAGGTCGGCGACGAACCACAGACTGCGGCCGGCATTGGCCTCGCGCACGAAATCGTTCAGCGCCCGGCTGGCGGCGGCTGGCCCGGCGATGTCGCCGACAAAGGCGAGACGCAGCCCGTAATTGACGAACTTCTGGATCGCTTCGCCCGCCACCCGGTTGCGCAGCTCGAAGAAATCGGCGGCGAGGCGGGCGAGCGGTATCGCCACCAGCTGCGCCTCATGCTCCCAGGCGGCGGCGATGAAGGCGTTGGCATCGGCCGCGCGGGCGAGCGGCGGCCCCTGCGGGGCGCAGAGCAGCACCCGCACCCCGGCGATCTCGTGAACGCAATCATGCGCCACCGGCGGCATGGTCGGCAGCCTCAGTGCCGGCGCAGCGAACCCGGCGCGTCGCGCGACAGGTTCTTCGCCGCCAGTTGCTGCAGATAGCTCTTCCAGCGCTCCGCCTGCTCGCGGCCCAGCGTGTGCAACGTCTCCCAGCTGTAGATGCCGGTCGAATGGCCGTCGTCGAACAGGATGCGCACGGCATAGTGACCGACCGGGAGCACCTCCTGGATGCGCACCTCGCGCTTGCCGTCGACCAACTTGCGGTCGGCGGGGGAATGGCCCTGCACCTCTGCCGAGGGGCTCTCGACGCGCAGATATTCCGCCGGCAGCGCGAAGCTGCTCCCGTCCTCGAAGCTGACGGTCAGGGTGCCGTGATCCTTGTGGACCCTCAGCTCGGTGGGCCAGGGCACGTTTGGCGGGGTGGCATCGGTCACGGGCATGTCCTCTTCGCGGTCACTCTCACATAAGCGAAGGTAACGGCGCCGCCAACCCCGGCTGCCGGCGCCGCTGGAACCGTGCGATGCAGCAAAATCGAGTGATATCAGCGATCAAGCGATAGAGGCGAGCGTCTTGGCATGGCAGGATGCAGATCATAAATAGGGTGGCGAGCCATTCTCCTCGGATGGTCTCGGCAGCATGGGAGCAGACGCCTTGGCCCAGATGAGCGAATTGGCCCAGACGAGCGAACAGCGCATCGACCTTGCTTTGCGCGAAGCCGCGCGGGCGCCGCTGGTCGATACGTTCGGTCGTGCGGTTTCCTATCTGCGCGTCTCGGTCACGGATCGCTGCGATTTCCGCTGCGTCTATTGCATGGCCGAGCATATGACGTTCCTGCCCAAGCCGGAGCTTCTGACGCTCGAGGAGCTCGACCGCCTGTGCTCCGCCTTCGTGGTGCGCGGGGTGAAGAAGCTGCGCCTCACCGGCGGCGAGCCTCTGGTGCGCCGGGACGTGATGACGCTGTTCCGCTCCCTGTCCCGCCATCTGGATTCCGGGGCGCTGGAGGAACTCACCCTCACCACCAATGGCTCGCAGCTCGCCCGCTTCGCTTCCGAGCTCGCCGCATGCGGCGTCAAGCGCATCAACGTCTCGCTCGATACGCTCGATCCGCAGCGCTTCCGCGCCCTGACCCGCTGGGGCGACCTCGGCAAGGTACTTGCCGGCATCGACGCAGCGCAGGCAGCCGGCATCAAGGTGAAGCTCAACGCCGTCGCCCTGCGCGGCGACAATGAGGATGAGATTCCCGGCCTCATCGAATGGGCGCATGGCCGCGGCATGGACGTGTCGCTGATCGAGGTGATGCCGCTGGGCGAGACCGGCGCCGAGCGGCTCGACCAGTATCTGCCGCTCTCCACCGTGCGGGCACGGCTGGAACAGCGCTGGACGCTGTCCGACATCGCCTATCGCACCGGCGGCCCGGCCCGCTATGTCTCCATCGCCGAGACCGGCGGCCGTCTCGGCTTCATCACGCCGCTGACGCATAATTTCTGCGAGGGCTGCAACCGGGTGCGCGTCACTTGTACCGGCACGCTCTATATGTGCCTCGGCCAGGAAGACGCCGCCGATCTGCGCGCGCCGCTGCGGGCGTCCGAAAGCGACGAGGCGCTGCACGCGGTGCTCGACGACGCCATCTTCCGCAAGCCCAAGGGGCACGATTTCGTCATTGATCGTCCCGGCCGCCCGCCGGCACTGCGCCGTCACATGAGCGTGACCGGCGGCTGATTCGGCCTCGATCGACCGTCTCGCGCATGCCGCATGGCAGCCGCGCGTGAGCGCACCTTGCTGCGTTGCAACAGCATGTGCATTTTTGGGAACGGTCCGGCCTGCTAGTAAGCAGCCGGGAATCACCTCATTGCATCGCGCGAGTCACCCATGCAGCTGCCGCTGTTGGCCTTGGCCATGGCCTCCTTCGGGATCGGCACCACCGAGTTCGTCATCATGGGGCTGCTGCCCGAGGTGGCGGCCGATCTCGGCGTCACCATCCCCGCCGCCGGCCTCCTCGTCACCGGCTATGCGCTGGGCGTCGTCATCGGCGCGCCGATCGTCGCCATCATCACCAATTCGCTGCCGCGCAAGGCGACGCTGATCGGCCTCGCCAGCATGTTCGTGATCGGCAATTTCCTCTGCGCCGTCGCGCCGGATTACTGGATGCTGATGGCGGCGCGCGTGGTCACCGCCTTCTGCCACGGCGCCTTCTTCGGCATCGGCGCCGTGGTCGCCGCCAGCCTGGTGCCGCCGAACCAGCGCGCCAGCGCCATCGCGCTGATGTTCGCCGGGCTGACGCTGGCCAATGTGCTCGGCGTGCCGCTCGGCACCGCGCTCGGCCAGTTCGCCGGCTGGCGCTCCACCTTCTGGGCGGTGGTGATCATCGGCCTGCTGGCGGTCGCCGCCATAACCCTCTGGGTACCGTCCGCCATTCCGCACACCAGCGGCAACATCCTGCGCGAGTTCCGGGTGCTGAAGCGCCCGCAGGTGCTGCTCGCCATGGCGATGAGCGTCATGGCCTCGGCGAGCCTGTTCACCGTCTTCACCTATATCGCGCCGCTTCTGCGCGAGGTGACCGGCCTCACCCCGCACGCCGTCACCATCGTGCTGCTGCTGTTCGGGGTGGGCATCACCATCGGCAACATCCTCGGCGGCAAGCTTGCCGACTGGAAGCTGATGCCCTCGCTGATGGGCATCTTCGTCGGCCTCGCCGTGGTGCTGGTGGCGATGGTGTTCACCAGCGCCCATGAGCTGCCGGCGGTGGTCAACGTGTTCATCTGGGGCGTCCTGGTGTTCGCCGTGGTGGCGCCGATCCAGGTGCGGGTGGTGGACGCCGCCATCGGCGCGCCCAACCTCGCCTCGACGCTGAACCAGGGCGCCTTCAACCTCGGCAATGCCGCCGGTGCCTGGATCGGCGGCGCGGCGCTGACCCTCGGCGTCGATTACGCGTCGCTGCCCTGGGTCGGGGCGGCGCTGGCGGTCGGCGCGCTCGGCCTGTGCGTCTATTCCCGCGATCTCGAGCGGCGCGGCGAGCCGGTGTCGCATATGGGCGCCGCGCCGGCCGGCGCCGGCCATGGCGCCGGTGCCATGCCCGAATCCGTCGCCTGCGAGGAGCGCTGAGCAACCGATTGTTGCGAAGTTCCCGCTAGGCTGTCCTCTCGCCGCCCCTTCCGCCGCTCTCGCTCCCGCGCCCGCTCCCATGCACGATCAGAAATCCAACCGCCGCGGCATCCTGCTGATGATCGGCGGCTCCGCCTTCTTCGCCGGCAATGATGCGTTCTCCAAGCTGGTGCTGACCGGCCAGGGCCTGCCGCCGTCGCAGATGATGGCGGTGCGCGGCCTCATCGCCGCGCTGCTGCTGATCACGCTGATGGCCTGGCGCGGCGAGCTGCGCCAGCTGCGCCACGTGGTGGACGGCCGCACCATGCTGCGCTCCTGGTCGGAAGCCACCGGCACCTACATCTTCATGACCGCCCTCGCGGTGATGTCGATCGCCGATGCGGCCGCCGTGGTGCAGATCACGCCGCTGCTCACCGTGGCGGCTGCGGTGATGCTGCTCGGCTCGCCGTTCGGCTGGCAACGCTGGCTGGCGCTGGCGATCGGCATGCTCGGTGTCGGGCTGATCATCAAGCCGGGCGCGTCGAGCTTCGATCCCGTGGCCATCCTGCCGGTGATCACCGCGCTGCTGATGACGCTGCGCGATTTCATCACCGGCCGCATCGGCCGGCACGTGCCCAGCCTCGTCATCACCTTCGGCACCGCGCTGTGCGGCATGGCGCTCGGCCTCGCCGGCGCCGCCTTCGAGGAGTGGAAGCCGCTCGACCTTCATACCCTGCTGCTGATCCTCGGCGGCAGCTGCACGCTGATCCTCGGAAACGGGCTGACCATCGCCGCCTTCCGCGGCACCGATCCGGCGGTGATCGCACCGTTCCGCTACACGGCGGTGGTCTGCGCGGTGTTCCTCAGCGCCATCCTGTTCGGCATGGTGCCGGACCTGGTCTCGGTGGCCGGCATGGCGCTGATCGTCGCCGCCGGCATCTACACCGTGCGCGACAATGATCGCCCGCGCCTCGATCCGCCGCGCCGGGCCGGTGCCGCCGAGGTGAAAAGCGGCGCCGCCTGACCGGGGACGCCGCTTCCGGGACGGTCGTGCTTACCCGCGCTGGCGGGCGCGGATCATGTAGCCGTCATAGGGATATTCGCCGACCTGCCACCACAGATAGCCTTCATTGCGGAAGGCGAGCATCGAGCCGTAGATCTCCTTGAACGCCTCGTTCTTGGCGGAGATCTCCGCCATCAGCTCGGTGTTGATCTTGTAGGCGGCGTCCATCACCTCGATGGGGAAGGCGCGCAGCTGCGCGCCCTGCGCCACCAGCCGGCGCAGCGCTGCCGGATTGCCGGCGTCGTATTTCGCCAGCATGTCGGCATTGGCATAGGCGCTCGCCGCCTTGAACACCGCCTGGTAGTTCGCCGGCAGCTTCTGCCACGCCTTGTCGTTGGCGATGAAGTGGATGGTCGGGCCGCCTTCCCACCAGCCGGGATAGTAGTAATAGGGCGCCACCCGCACGAAGCCGAGCTTCTCGTCGTCGAAAGGCCCGACGAACTCGGCGGCGTCGATGGTGCCCTTCTCCAGCGCCGGATAGATGTCGCCGGAAGCGATGTTCTGCGGCACCAGGCCGAGCTTGGCCATCACCTGCCCGGCAAGCCCCGGCAGCCGCATCTTCAGGCCGCGAATATCGTCGAGCGACTTGATCTCCTTGCGGAACCAGCCGCCCATCTGCGCGCCGGTATTGCCACCGACGAAGCCGACCACGCCATATTTGGCGAGGAACTTGTCCTGCAGCGCCTGCCCGCCGCCATGATACATCCAGGCGGTCTGCATGCGGGCGTTCAGCCCGAACGGCAGGGTGGTGAACGGCGCGAAGGACGGGTCCTTGCCGATGTAATAATACAGCGCCGTCTGGGCCAGCTCGACGGTGCCGTTCTGCACCGCGTCGAAGGCCTGCAGGCCGGGCACGATCTCGCCGGGGGCGAAGACGTCGATCTGGAAGGCGCCGTCGGTCGCCTCCTTCACATATTTGGCCAGCAATTCGCTGGCGCCGAACAGCGTCGGCAGTGCCTTGGAATAGCTGGTGGTCAGGCGCCAGCGCACGCTCGGCGCGGTCTGGGCGAGCGCGGGAGCGGCCAGCGTGGCGGCAGCGGTGGCGATGCCGGCACCCTTGAGAAGGGCGCGGCGCTCGAGGGAGCGGGTCATCGTCGTCAATCCTTGGGTTCGGGGGCCGTCCCGCGGGCATGGCGCGCGCGGGACGGGCACGGATCAGCCGCGCGAACGGGCGCGGATCATGTAGCTGTCATAGGGATATTCGCCGACCTGCCACCACAGATACTCGTCGTTGCGGAAGGCGATCAGCGACTCCAGCACCTTCTTGAAGGTGGGGTTCTTCGCCGAGATTTCGGCATAGAGCTCGTTGGTCGCCTTGTAGGAGGCGTCGAGGAACTCGGGCGGGAACGGGCGCAGCTGCGCGCCTTGCGCCACCAGCCGGCGCAGCGCCGCCGGGTTGAAGGCGTCGTACTTAGCCAGCATGTCGGCATTGGCATAGGCGGTCGCCGCCTCGAAGATCGCCTGGTAAGCCTTGGGCAGCCCGTCCCATTTGGCCTTGTTGACCACGACGTTCATGGTCGGCCCGCCATCCCACCAGCCGGGATAGTAGTAGTAGGGCGCCACCTTCACGAAGCCGAGCTTCTCGTCGTCATAGGGGCCGACCCATTCGCAGGCGTCGATGGTACCCTTCTCCAGCGAGGGATAGATGTCGGAGGGAGCGATCTGCTGCGGCACCACGCCGAGCTTGGCCACCACCTGCCCGGCAATGCCGCCGATGCGGAACTTCAGCCCCTTGAAGTCCTCCAGCGTCTTCACTTCCTTGCGGAACCAGCCGCCCATCTGGGTGCCGGTATTGCCGCCGAGGAAGCCGACGAGGTTGTATTTCGCCAGGAACTCGTTCTGCAGCTCGCGCCCGCCGCCATGGTAGAACCAGGCGTTCTGCTGGCGGGCATTGAGCCCGAACGGCATGGTGGTGAAGCAGGCGAAGGTGGGGTCCTTGCCGGTGTAGTAATAGAGCGGCGTCTGCGCCACCTCGACGGTGCCGTTCTGCACCGCGTCCAACGCCTGCAGGCCGGGCACGATCTCACCGGCGGCGAAGGGCAGGATGGTGAAGCGGCCATCGGTGGCCTCGCTGACATATTTCGCCACCAGCTCATTGGCGCCGAAGATGGCGTCGAGCACCTTCGGCACGCTGGCGGTCAGCCGCCAGCGCACGGTCGGGGCGGTCTGGGCGATGGCGGGAGTGGCGAGCGTGGTGGCGGCGAGGCCGGCAGGCGCCAGCGCGCCAAGGCCGGCAGCGGTGAGCAGATCGCGGCGTTTCATCGAGAGGCCTTTCCTTCATCCCGCCTTGCCCGTCGTGACCGGCGCGGGACATTGAGCGGGATGTCTTTGCTACAGCCATCCGCCGAGAGCAATCGCTGATGTGACGCTTCGACGAATTGCACCGCCCCATCCGGCCATCCGCCGCAGGCAACCGCGCGGCGGGGAACGGCCGGGCCACACTGGCGGCGCACCGACGCGGGACGCATCGCGGCCGCATTTCGGGGCGATGAAGCGGCGTATAGAATGAAGGCGTCGACGTCCCCGGAACAGGAGAACGCCGTGCCCCGCCTTCTCGCCACGCTGCTCGCCACCCTCGCGCTCGCCCTCGGCGCGCATGCCCTGCGCGCCGCGATGCATGGCGGGCACCGGGCGACCGGCACCCCGTTCCAGCAATGCATGGCGCGGGCGAAGAAGACCTATGGACCCGGCACGCTGCCGGAGGTGATCCGGAACCAGTTCACCGTGGAGTGCGAGGCGACCGTCGGGCGGTAAGCTCCGGCGGCCTTTGCGGGACCCGGCACGACCCGGCAGGTCGCGCTCCGACACGAAAATGCCCGGACCATGCCGGGCATTTCGCTCGCGGGATGAACCGGCGCGGGACAGGGCCGGCATCGGGGGCTGAACGACACATCCGGGACCGGCCCGGACATGTCGTGGCAGCGGCAGCGCGGCCGATCAGCCGCGCGGGCGGGTGCGGATCTGGAAGCTGTCGAAGGTGTATTCCGCCACCTGCCACCACAGATATTCCTCGTTGCGGAACGCCTGCATGGCATCGATCGCCTTCTTGAAGTCGGCGTTCTTGGCGGAGATCTCGCCCCACAATTGGTTGGTGGCCTTGAGCGAGGCTTCCATCACCTCCATCGGATAGGGGCGCAGCTGGGTGCCGTTCGCCACCAGCCGCTTGATGGCCGGCGGGTTCTGCACGTCGTAGCGCGCGTTCATGATGGTGTTGGCATAGGTGCAGCCGGCGATCAGCGCCGCCTGGTAGTTCTTCGGCAGCTCGTTGAACTTGGCGAGGTTGGCGAAGGCGTGGATGGTCGGGCCGCCTTCCCACCAGCCGGGATAGTAATAGAACTTCGCCACCTTGTAGAAGCCGAGCTTCTCGTCGTCATAGGGGCCGATCCACTCGGCGCCGTCGATGGTGCCCTTTTCCAGCGCCGGATAGATGTCGCCGCCGGCGATCTGCTGCGGCACCACGCCGAGCTTGGCCATCACCTGCCCGGCGATGCCGCCGATGCGCATCTTCAGGCCGTTCATGTCGGCGACGGTCTTGATCTCCTTGGCGAACCAGCCGCCCATCTGGGCGCCGGTGTTGCCGCAGGGCAGGCCGTAGACGTTGTACTTCTTGTAGAACTCGTTGAAGAGCTCGTTGCCGCCATTCTGGAACAGCCAGGCGTTCTGCATGCGGGCGTTGAGGCCGAACGGCACCGAGGCCGCCACCGCGAAGGTCGGATCCTTGCCGACGAAATAATACGACACGGTGTGGCACATCTCGACGGTGTTGTTCTGCACCGCGTCGAGCACCTGCAGGCCGGGCACCAGCTCGCCGGCGGCGAACACCTGGATCTGGAACTTGCCGTCGGTCAGCTCGGAGACCATCTTCGACATCACTTCCGCGCCGCCATAGATGGTGTCGAGCGACTTCGGGAAGCTGGACGCCAGGCGCCATTTGATTTCCGGCGCCGACTGGGCGATGGCGGGGGCGGCAAGGGCGGCTGTTGCCGCGACGCCGGAACCGGCGGCGGCCAAAAACTGACGGCGCTTCATGCAGTGTCTCCTACTGGGGCTTCCTCACGGCGCGGTAGGCGCATTTGCGCGGCTCCGCACTCGAATTGCTTGTTTTCACTACTGGTACGCCACGGCTTGCCCCAGCGCAACGGCATCGCGCTTTCACCTTTTGTCGAAGGTTTTGCCGTTGGCGGCCGATCGGCACCGGACCGCATGGCAAACGGCCTTTGTTCCTGATATGTTCCTACTCGCCCCACCTCGGATCACCCATTTCCCCAGGACGCCGCCATGCCCAGCCTCGCCGCCGCCTTCCGCGCCCTCCACCATGGCCCCGGCGCTTTCATCCTGCCCAATCCATGGGATGTCGGCAGCGCCCGCATCCTCGCCGCGCTGGCTTTCCGGCACTGGCCACCACCAGCGCCGGCATGGCGTTTTCGCGCGGCGTGGCGGACGGGCGGACCAGCCGCGACGACGTGCTCGCCCATTGCGCCCTGATCGTCGGCGCGACGCCGCTGCCGGTCTCGGCGGATCTGGAGAACGGCTTCGGCGATGCCCCCGAGACGGTGGCCGAAACCATCCGCCTCGCCGCCGCCACCGGCCTCGCCGGCGGCTCGATCGAGGACCACACCAACCGGCCGGCGACGCCGATCTACGACATCGTCCTCGCCACCGAGCGCATCGCCGCCGCCGTCGAGGCCCGCGACGCGCTCGGCACCGGCTTCGTGCTCACCGCCCGCGCCGAGAACTTCCTGTGGGAACGGCCGGATCTCGACGACACCATCGCCCGCCTGCGGGCCTTCGAGGCCGCCGGCGCCGACGTGCTCTACGCCCCCGGCCTGCCGGATCTGGCGGCGGTGCGCGCGGTGTGCGCGGCGGTGTCGAAGCAGGTGAATGTCGTCATCGGCATCGGCGCCGCGCGGTTCACCGTGGCCGAGCTGGCGGAAGCCGGCGTGCGGCGCATCAGCATCGGCTCCTCGCTCGCCCGGCTCGCCTATGGCAGCCTCGCCCGCGCCGCGCGGGAGATGCGGGAGACCGGACGGTTCGACATCACCGCCGGGGCAATGGGCTTCGCCGAGCTGGAGGGGCTTTTCGCAGCCGCGGACCGACTGGGCCCGCCGTGACCGCAGCCGGCGACGGATCGTGCGGCTCGCCGACCCGGGCCGCCTCCGGGCAAGCCGCAACGCGCGCCCGCCGCGCCCCTGAGGAGCCGCGCGCCCCTCACGAGCCGCGCGGATCGTGAGCTGCGACGGCGCGCCCGCGCCTCAGCTCTCCACCACGATGCGCGGCGCCGGTCGGGCGGTGGCGCGACCGCCCGCCAGCGTGGTCCGCACCGCCGCGGCGATGTCGCGATAGATCTGCGCCTCCGGGCTTTCCGGCTGGGTGGCGACGATCGGACGGCCGGCATCGGAGGTCTCGCGGATCGCCATCTGCAGCGGCACTTCGCCGAGGAACGGCACGCCGAGCCGCTGCGCCTCGTGCCGCGCCCCGCCATGGCCGAAAACATCCGAGCGGGTGCCGCAATGCGGGCACAGGAAGTAGCTCATGTTCTCGACCACGCCGAGCACCGGCACGTTCACCTTCTGGAACATGGCGATGCCGCGCCGCGCGTCGATCAGCGCGAGGTCCTGCGGGGTGGAGACGATCACCGCGCCGGCCAGCGGCACCTGCTGCGCCATGGTCAGCTGCGCGTCGCCGGTGCCGGGCGGCATGTCGACGACGAGAATGTCGAGCGGCGCCCAGTTCACTTCCTTCAGCATCTGGCTGATGGCGGACATCACCATCGGCCCGCGCCAGATCATCGGCGTCTCCTCTTCGACCAGGAAGCCGATCGACATCACCTTCAGGCCCCAGGACGACATCGGCTGCAGCATGCGGCCCTCGACATCCGGCTTGCCCTTCAGCCCCATCAGGCGCGGCACCGAGGGGCCGTAGATGTCGGCATCCAGCAGGCCGACCTTGAGGCCGAGCGAGGAGAGCCCCAGCGCCAGATTGGCGGCAAGCGTCGATTTGCCGACGCCGCCCTTGCCGGACGCCACCGCGATGATGGCGCCGACGCCCGGCAGGCCGCGCGATTCCTTCTGCGGGTCGGCCGGCGGCTGCGGCGCATGCGTGTGCCCGGCATGGGAATGACCAGCATGGGAATGGCCGGCATGCGAATGCCCGCCCTGCCCCGAGACGCGCACCGGCGTCGTCGACGACCCGCCGGTCGGCGCGGGAGCCGCGCCGGCCTTGCGCTCGGCGGTCAGCGCCACCAGAGCCGACGTCACGCCGGGCGTCGCCCGCACGGTGCGCTCCACTGCGGCGCGCACCGGCTCCCAGGCCTGCGCCTCGCGGGCGTCGACGGTGATCGAGAGATACACCTTGCCGTCGGAGACCAGCACATCCGAGAGCACCCCCGCCTCGGTGACAGGGCGCCCGTCCGGCGCGGAAACCTGCGCCAGCCGTGCCTTCACCTCGTCCGCGCTCACCGCCATGTCGATACTCCCGGCCTTCTTGGAAACAGTTCAGACCGTGAGACACCAGCGCGCCGCCAGCGTCAACCCGTCCGCCGGCATGGGGCGATCACGAGCGCTTATGGCCGTGGGCGGAGCTGGCGGGACTTCATGCCGCTGCCTGTCTCGGATCGACACCGTCCGAGCCGCGCCTCGCGAAGGCCGGCGCCTCCATCATCGCCGGGGCCTATCGCGAATAAGAGCGTGGTCGCCGTCTTCGCCGACCCGATGAAGGCGTATCCGATCCGCATCGCCGCCGACGCGCTCGGCGAAAGCCTGCCCGCGCGACCTCTACCTCTCGCCCGACCACGCCTCATCCTCGACGACCCGCTGGTGCAGGCCGGCGCGCTGGTGAACGGCACGACGATTACCCGCCGCGCCCCGCAATCGGAACGCTTCACCTGGCTCCACATCGAGCTGGAGGACCATGCGCTGATCCTCGTCGGGGGGTGCCGGCGGAAACCTTCGTCGACAACGTCACCCGCCGCCGCTTCGACAATCATGCCGAGTTCGAGGCGCTGTACGGCACCGAGCTTGCGGCGATCCCCGAGCCCGACCTGCCGCGGGTGAAATCCACCCGCCAGCTCCCGCCAGCTCCCGCCGGCGCTGCGCGCCCGGCTGGAGCGCCGCGCCGCGACGCTGGGCATCGCCGCCGCCCGCGTCGCCTGAGCGCCAGCCCCGCCCCGCGAGACGGCACAGGTCCGTGCTCCATCTCGCGGGGCGCTTCGTTCCGCAATGCACGATTCACGGTCAATGACGAACATTGACCAACAATGCATCAGTCCCCGTTGCGCAAGCCCCTGGAAAAATGCCAGCATCGGCGCGGCCGGAACAAAAAAATACCGGCCAGGGCAATCTTCCAAAGGGGAACAGCATGACCCTCGTCACCCGTTTCGCGGCGGCCGCCATCATGGTCGTGGCTGCCGTCGGCGGCGCCTCCGCCAAGGAATGGAAAACCGTCCGCATCGGCACCGAAGGCGCCTATCCGCCCTTCAACTATGTCGAGAACAACGAGCTCAAGGGCTTCGATATCGACATCGCCAAGGCGCTGTGCGCGAAAATGAAGGTGGAATGCACTTTCGTCGCCCAGGATTGGGACGGTATCATCCCGGCGCTGCTTGCCGGCAAGTACGACGCCATCGCCGCGTCGATGTCGATCACCGACGAGCGCAAGAAGCAGATCGACTTCTCGAAGAAGTACTACAAGACCCCCGCCACCTTCGCGGTACAGAAGGATTCGAAGATCACCGACACCTCGCCGGCCGCGCTCAAGGGCAAGGTGCTCGGCGCCCAGGGATCGACCATCCACTCCAACTATCTCGAGGACGTCTACGCCAAGGCCGGCGCCGAGGTGAAGCTGTACGGCAAGCAGGACGAGGCCAATCTCGATCTCGCCAATGGCCGCCTCGATGCCATCCTCGCCGACAAGGTGGTGCTGCTGGAATGGCTGGATTCCAAGGATGGCGCCTGCTGCAAGTTCACCGGCGCCGAATACACCGACCCGAAATATTTCGGCGAGGGCGTCGGCGTCGGCATCCGCAAGGACGACGCGGATCTGGTCGCGATGTTCAACAAGGCGATCGACGAGATCCTCGCCGACGGCACCTACAAGACCATCAACGCCAAATATTTCCCCTTCAGCGTCTACTGACCGCAGCGTCTACCGACCACCGGCGGGCGTCGTTCCGGGCCGAGGCTCCCGGCATCGGCGCCCGTCACTTGCCGCCCGTCCGGACATGCTGGCCAAGGTTCAACCACCTGCGCAGCCATACCATGCTCCCTCCTGCCGATTCCGGCGCTTCCGGGACAGGTGCCCTCGCCTGGCCGGCGGCAGCCGGGCACCGGCAAGGCGACACCACCGGCCCGCTAGCGGAGCGCTGATCCCGGGATGGAATTCCTCACCCTGCTTTCCTTCGGACCGGGCGGCTGGGGCGACGAGATCGCCCGCGGTGCCCTGCTCACCATCGAGCTGGCGCTGTCCACCCTGCCCTTCGGCCTCGCGCTCGGGCTGCTCGTCGCCCTCGGCAAGGATGCGCCCTCGCCGATCGCCCGGACCGCGGCCAATGTGTTCACCACCGTGTTCCGTGGCCTGCCGGAACTGCTGACTCTGTTCATCGTCTATTATGGTGGACAGATGCTGCTCACCCGCCTCGCCGGCTATGTCTCGCCCGGCGCCACGGTGGAAGTGAACCAGTTCCTTGCCGGGGTGCTGGCGCTCGGCCTGGTGCTCGCCGCCTTTTCGTCGGAGGTGTTCTATGCCGCGCTGAAGGCGGTGCCGCGCGGGCAGAAGGAAGCCGCCTTTGCCCTCGGCCTGCCGAAATGGCAGGCGTTCCGCTTCGTGGTGTTCCCGCAGCTGTGGCGCGTCGCGCTGCCCGGCCTGTCCAACAACTGGATGGTGCTGATGAAGGACACCTCGCTGGTCTCGGTCATCGCCATCAACGATCTGATGCGGCAGACCGCGATCGCGGTGGGCGTCACCAAGCAGCCCTTCTTCTTCTATCTGGTGGCGTGCCTCATCTATCTCGGCTTCTCCATCCTCTCCAGTCTGGTGCTGACCCGCGCCGAAGCCCGCGCCAGCCGCGGCCTCAAGCGGGCGGGAGCGAAATGATGCTGGACGCGCTGCTCACGCCCATCGGCCAGGGTTTTCTCGCGCTGATGGGCTTCGTCGGCCTCAATGCCGATCTGATGGACCGCTATGGCCTGCGCTTCCTGCAGGGCGTGGGGGTGACGCTTGAACTGGTCGGGCTGTCGATGGTGTTCGGCGCGCTGCTGGCGCTGCCGCTCGCCATCGCCCGCGTCAGCGGCGGCAAGATCACCTCCCGCCTCGCCTTCGGCTATTCGTATTTCTTCCGCGGCACGCCGCTGCTGGCCCAGACCTTCCTGGTCTATTACGGCGCCGGCCAGTTCCGCGAGTTCTTCACCGATATCGGCCTGTGGTGGTTCTTCCGCGACGCCTTCAACTGCGCGGTGTTCACCTTCACCCTCAACACCGCCGCCTATCAGGCGGAGATCCTGCGCGGCGGCATCGAGAGCCTGCCGGTCGGCCAGAGCGAAGGCGGCAAGTCGCTCGGCCTGTCGCCTTACAAGGTCTACCGCACCATCATCCTGCCGCAGGCCTACGCCATCGGGCTGCGGCCGCTCGGCAACGAGGTGGTGCTGATGATCAAGTCGAGCGCCATCGCCTCGGTGGTCACGGTCTACGACCTGATGGGCGTCACCCGCCTCGCCTTTTCGCGCTCCTACGACATGGAGGTCTATCTGTGGGCGGCGGTGCTGTACCTGCTGATGGTCGAGATCGTGCGCCGGGTGTGGGACGTACTGGAGCGCCGGCTCAACCGCCACGTCGCCCTCTCGCACTGAGGCGCCTCAGCGCACCAGCCGCGCCACCTCGGCCCGCAGCACCGGAACCAGCTCGGCCTCGAACCACGGATGGCGCTTCAGCCAGCCGGTGTTGCGCCAGGAAGGGTGCGGCAGCGGCAGCAGGTGCGGGCCCTCGCGGGCGTCCCAGATCTCACGCCAGCGCGACACCCGCTCGGTGAGGCTCAGCGCCGCGTAGGGGGCCAGTCCCAGCCGCTTCAGGTGATAGGCCTGCGAGGCGCTGCCCACCGCGACGACGAGGTCGAACGCCGCCCGCGCCGCGAACAGCTTGTCGTGCCACAGCGCCGCGCATTCCCGGCGCGGCGGCAGGTCGCCGCCCTTGGCGTCTTGGCCGGGAAAGCAGAAGCCCATGGCGGCGATGGCGACGCGGGCCTCGTCATAAAAGGTTGCGCGGTCGAGCCCGAGCCAGTCGCGCAGCCGGTCGCCGGAGGCGTCGTCGAAGGAGCGGCCGGAGGCATGCACCTTGGTCCCCGGCGCCTGCGAGGCGATGAGCAGCCGCGCCGACGGCCCGACATGCAGTACCGGGCGCGGCGCGTGCGGCAGCGGTTTTCCGCGCGGATGCTCGATACAGGCGCGGCAGGCGCGGATCTCGGCAAGCAGCGCATCGAGGGGGGAAGGCGAAGCGTCCATGCGCCCTACATGGCCCCTGCCGGGCTTGGTGTCACCGCTGCCGGGCGCGAAAATCCGCCGGCAGCTCGAACGGACCGGACCAGATGCCCCGCCCGGCGGCCCGCGCCGCCGCCTCCTCGCTGCGATAGGCGTAGGAGGTCGCCACCGCCCAGCCCTCGCGGACCATCCGCGCGCCGAGATCGCGCCCACCCGCCGTGCAGATCGAGACCGCGCGGCCATAGCGGTCGTCATCGACGGGCCGACAAGTCACGCCACTCGTCACGCCGTCCTTGCCGGCGGCCGCCACCGCCTGCTGCAATGCCTGCCTCGCCCGTTCGCCGCAGGGCCAGGGGGCCTCCGGCGCGCCGCAGCTCTGGTGCAGCTCAGGCGCGTCGATGCCCTCGAGCCGCACCCGCTCGCCGCCGATCTCGAAGCTGTCGCCATCGGCCACCCGTACCGCGCCGTCGAGCAGCGGCACGATGCGCTCGGCTATCAGGGCGAGCGCGATCATCGCCAGCGCGACGAGCACCGCCACCCAGGTCGAGCGGCGCCAGCGCCGGGGCGGCACCCGTCCGCCACCGGGCAGGCGCCGCGAAAATCCGCCGCCCGGACGCAGCGGGGCGCGCCAGCGGCCGCCGGGAGCGCGCATCCGGCTCAGGCGTCCGCCACGCCGGCTTCCGCAAAGGTCGCCATGCCGGCATGGCAGGCAATGGCCGCCTTGATCACGCCGATGGACAGCGCCGCGCCCGAGCCCTCGCCGAGCCGCATGCCGAGATCGAGCAGCGGCTTCAGGCCGAGCCGCTCCAGCACCCGTCCATGCGCCGGCTCGGCCGAGACATGGCCGGCGAAGCAATGGTCGAGCGCCCTCGGGTCGAGCGCGTGCAGCACCGCGGCGGCGGCGGTCACCACATAGCCGTCGAGCACCACCGGCACGCGCTGCATGCGGGCGGCGAGGATGGCGCCGGCCATGGCGGCAAGCTCGCGTCCGCCGAGCCGGCGCAGCACTTCCAGCGGATCGTCGAGATGGCCGGCGCAGCGCGCCACCGCCGCCTCCACCGCGGCGAGCTTGGCGGCCAGCACCGCGCCGGTGGCGCCGGTGCCGGGCCCGACCCACTCGGCGGCGGTGCCGCCATAGAGACCGAGATAGAGCGCGGCGGCCACTGTGGTGTTGCCGATGCCCATCTCGCCGAGGCACAGCAGGTCCGGCTCGCCGGCCAGTGCCTCCATGCCGAAGGCCATGGTGGCGGCGCATTCGGCCTCGGTCAGCGCGTCCTCTTCCACGATATCGCGGGTCGGGATGTCCAGCGCGAGGTCGAACACCCTGAGCCCGGCGCCGAACACGCCGCAGATCTGGTTCACCGCCGCCTTGCCGTCGGTGAAGGTGGCGACCATCTGCTTGGTCACCTCGGCGGGATAGGGCGAGACACCGCGCTTGGCGACGCCGTGGGTGCCGGCGAACACCGCCACGGTCGGCCGGTCGATGCGCGGGATCTCGCGCCCCTGCCAGCCGGCGATCTTGATCGCGATCTCCTCCAGCCGTCCGAGCGCGCCCGGCGGCTTGACCAGTTGCCCCTGCCGCGCCCGCGCCGCCGCTTCCGCCTCGGCATCCGCCGCCGGCAGCGAGAAGAACAGGTTGCGGATGTCGTCGAAGGGAAGCCCGGTGGCGGTGCGCTGCATGGAGGTCTCGCTGGCGGTCGACGTGGCAGGATGGGCTGGCAGAATCGGCTGGGGTAGCGGCAGATGTTCTCGAAGCGGGGCGAGCCGGGCGGCTCATGCGAGGCGCGGGGTAGCCCCTCGCCGCGCGGGTGGCAACCGATAAATCGGCGTGGCTCCCCTGCGTGCCGCCCGGCCGGCGGGCGGCATCAATCGTCGCCGTCCTCCACCACCACGCCCAGGCCGGCCATGTCGCGCCAGTAGTCGGGATAGGTCTTGGCGACGCAGCCGGGATCGAGAATGGTCACGCCGGGCACGCGCAGGCCCGCCAGCGCCATGCTCATCGCGATGCGGTGATCGGAATAGGTCTCGATGCGGGCCGGGCCGAACCGCTCCGGCGCGGCGGGCGTCACCACCAGGTCGTCGCCCTCCTCCACCGCCAGCCCCGGCGACAGGCGCGAGAGCTCGGTGGCCATGGCGGCGACCCGGTCGCATTCCTTCACCCGCAGATTGGCGATGCCGGTGAAGCGCACCGGCGTCGCGTTGAAGGCGGCCAGCACGGCGAGCGTCGGCACGGCGTCCTGCATCTGCGAGCCGTCGATCACCGGCGGCAGGTTGGGAAACCGGCGGATCACCGCATAGGCGGCGGCGTCGGGCTGGGTGAAGGCCTCCGGCGCGGTGCCGATGTCGATGGCACCGCCGGTCAGCACCTCGGCCGCCCACAGATAGGTCGCCGCCGAGGCGTCCGGCTCGACATGCAGGTCGGTGGCCCGGTAGGCGCCGGGCTGCACCACCCAGGTCGCGAGGTCCCTCTGCTCCACCTGCGCGCCGAAGCGGCGCATGGCGGCGCAGGTGAGGTCGATATAGCCGCGCGCGCCGATGGCATCGCCCTTGAGTGCCACCTCCACCGGCCGGCGCCCGCCCGGCGCCAGCATCAGCAGCGCCGAGACATATTGGCTGGATAGGCCGGCATCGATGGTCACCCGTTCGCCGTCGAAGCCGCCAGTGCCGTGAATGGTGACGGGCGGGCAGCCGGTCGGCGCCTCCGCGGCCACGCCGAGGCTGCGCAGCGCGGCGACCAGCGGCCCTATCGGCCGCTTCTGCATATGCGCATCGCCGGTCACGACGACGGTGCCCTCGACCAGCGCGGCGGCGGCGGTTAGGAAGCGCGTGGCGGTGCCGGCATTGCCGAGGAACAGCGGCGCCGCCGGAGCCTGTAGCCGGCCGGTGCCGGTGACGACGAAGGAGGTGGCATCCGGCTCCTCGATGACGACGCCCATCGCCCGCAGCGCCTCGACCATGCGCCGCGTGTCGTCGCTCTTCAGCGCCCCGGTCAACCGGCTGGTGCCCTGCGCCAGGGCGGCGAGCAGCAACGCCCGGTTGGTGATGGATTTGGAACCCGGCGGCGCCACACGCCCCTTGAGCGGGTGGTCGGGGGGAACGATGGTGACGAAGTCCGTCATCTCGGAACGATCCACTGCGGTGTGAGGCGGAGCCGGTTGCCCGCGGTCATAAGAAGCCCGGACGATCTTGGCAATCCAGCCCGCCGGTCCGCCCGCTAGCGGAATGCGGCATATGGAGAGCGAGGCCGCTCGGCGCCACGGCCCTCTCCGCCCGTTTGGTATCGTTGGGAAAGCGAATCCGCGCAGAACTCCCGCCCTCGATGGTGCTGAAGCTCTTACGCTGGAGCGATGCGAGGACATCGCCCCTCCTCGTCCTCCCCACACGCCAAACAGCCCCCTTTCGACGGCGCCGGCCCGTAGCCTCCCTGCTCACGCGGTCCGGGGATGAACGCCGATCTCACCCCCGGCCGCCAAGCGCGTCGGCATCGCGCGATCCACGGACAGGCGCCGGAGGAAACGTGCAGGGCTTTTCTTCCGCCGCCGCCTCGCGCACATCTGATCGGCCGGCAATCCGGCGTGCCACCGCCGGGAGTCCGATGCCGAGTTTTTCCCCCGCCTTCGTCGACGATCTCGATCGCCTGTTCCTCTGGCGGCGGGACGTCCGGCATTTCGAGCCGCGGCCGCTGCCGGAGGGGCTTCTCGATCTCCTGCTTCGCCAGGCCTGCCAGGCGCCGAGCGTCGGCCTCAGCCAGCCCTGGCGCTTCGTGCGCGTTGCCTCGCCGCAGCGGCGGGCCGCTATCCGCGCCATCTTCACGGGCTGCAATGCCGCGGCGCTGGCGGCCCAGCCGGAGGCACGCGCCGGCCTTTATGCCCGGCTCAAGCTCGCCGGGCTCGACGACGCGCCCGAGCAGGTCGCCGTCTTCGTCGATAGCCAGACCCGGACCGGCCACGGCCTCGGCCGCGCCACCATGCCGGAGACGCTCGGCTATTCCGCCGTGCTGGCGGTGCACACGCTGTGGCTGGCGGCGACCGCGCGCGGTCTCGGCCTCGGCTGGGTGTCGATCCTCGACGCGCCGGCGGTGGCGGCGGCACTCGACGTGCCCGGGCACTGGCGGCTCACCGCCTATCTGTGCATAGGCTATCCGCGCGCGCCTTCCGATGTGCCGGAGCTGGAGCGCGCCGGCTGGGAGCATCGCCTGCCGCCCGGCGACGTCCTGCTGGAGCGCTGAGCGAACCCCGATCCCATGGCCTTTCGACCGACCGCACTCATATACCTTCCGGCCGCGCTGCGCTTCCTCACCCGGCTGCCGGTGCCGCGCTTCGCCTGGGAGCCGGAGGACGGCCCGCCCGATCTCGACCGGCTCGGCCCGGCCTTCCCGCTCGCCGGCGCTCTGGTCGGCGTGATCGGCGTCATCGTACACCTCACTGCCCTCACCATCCTGCCCCCCTTCCCCGCCGCGACGCTGGCGGTCGGCGCGCTCGTGCTCGCCACCGGGGCGCTGCACGAGGACGGCTTCGCCGACACCGCCGACGGGCTGGGGGGAATGGATCGTGCCCGCCGGCTCGCCATCATGCGCGACAGCCGGCTCGGCACTTTCGGCGCGGTGGCGCTGCTGCTGGCGACGCTGCTGCGCATCGGCGCGCTGGAGGGGCTCGCCGCTCTTTCCTGGGCCGGTGCCGGCGGCGCCCTCGTCGCCGCCTCGGCCCTCGCCCGCTTGGCGGCACTGGGGCTGATCGGTGCCTTGCCCTCCGCGCGGCCGGAAGGGCTAGCCGGCCGCGCCGGCCGCCCCGCAGTCGCCACACTGTGGAAGGCGGGGATCGCCACACTGGTGATCTGCACCGTTTCCGTTATGCTGGCAATGGGTTGGATGGGGTTTCTCGCGGGTCTTCTCATCGCCATAGTGGCGTGGATCGGCGTTGTCCGCCTTGCGTCGGCCAAATTTGGCGGGCAAACGGGGGACGTCGCCGGTGCGGCGGCATTGACCGTCGAGATTGCGTTCCTTCTGGGGGCGCTTATCTTCGCGCGGTCGATCGGATGAACCGCCCGATTCCTATGTCCAACCTCGTTTCTACCCCCTGTGTCGGAGTGTGCGCACTCGATGCCGCTGGTCGCCATTGCGTCGGCTGCGGGCGCACGCTCGAGGAGATCGGCGCCTGGCCCAGCCTCGACGAAACCGCGCGACGCGCGATCATGAACCGCCTCGCCCGCCAGAGCCGCCGCGGGAACCGCCACGAGTCCGGGCGATGAATGCCGACCGCTTCATGTGGGTGGTGGTGTTCGGCCTGGCCGCCGGCATCGGCCTGATCGTGTGGAACGCCGAAGCCGGCGGCATCGCCGGCCTCACCACCAACCAGCTCACCCGCCTCGTCGCCCTGTCGGCGGTGGCGCTGATGGTCGGAGCCGGCGCAGTGGCGGCTTTCGCCGGCCGCCTCGGCGATGCGCTGCGCGCCGCCGCCCTGTGGCTGGTCATCTTCGCCGTGCTGGGCGTCGGCTACACCTATCGCTTTGAAATCCATGGCGTCGCCTACCGCGTGCTCGCCGAGCTCGCCCCCGGCTATGCGGTGCCGATCGGCCATGATGCCAGCCCGGCGATCGAGGTTGCCCGCGCCCGCGACGGCGATTTCAACATCCGTGTCGAGATCAACGGCAACCGCATCCCGATGCTGGTCGACACCGGCGCCTCCAGCGTCGTGCTGACGCCGGAAGACGCGGTGGCCGCCGGCCTGCCGATGGAGCTGCTGCGCTACGACATTCCCATCGATACCGCCAATGGTCGCGGCCGCGCCGCCGCCGTGGTGCTGGACCGGGTGTCGATCGCCGGCAGCATCGAAGAGCGGCAGGTACCGGCGCTGATCGCCAGCCCCGGCACGCTCAAGCACAGCCTGCTCGGCATGACCTTCCTCTCCCGGCTCGACAGCTTCGAGATCCGCGGCGAGAAACTGGTGATGCGGGCCAAGGCGCTGGATCGCTGAGGAAATCGTCTTCTCAGCCGGTGGCCAGTGCCACCAGGAAGCGCAGCCCCATCAGCGCGAGATAGATGCCGAAGCCGACTTCCAGCTGGCGCTTGGTAAAGCGGTGCGCCAGCTTGGCACCGAGCGGCGCCGCCAGGACGGCGATCGACCCTACCAGCACCGCGCCGGGGATCGAGATGAACCCCAGCGAGAGCGGCGGCAGTTCGGCCAGATGCGGCCAGCCGCCCAGCACATAGCCGATCACGCCCGGCACCGCGATCAGCGCCCCGAGCCCGGAGGAGGTCGCAATGGCGGTGTGGATCGGCACGCGGTAGAGCGACAGGATCGCCACGGCGATGCCGCCGCCGCTGATGCCGACCAGCGAGGCGATGACGCCGATGAAGACGCCATAGGCCCGCATCGGCCAGGGACCGGGCAGTTGGTCGGCCAGGACCCAGCTGTCGCGCGCGAACAGCAGGCGGATCGACATCAGCGTCGCGAACACCACGAACGCCAGTTGCAGCACCCGGTCCGGCGAGACCGCCGCCAGCGCCGTGCCGGCGAGCACGCCCACGACCAGCGGTACCACCCATTGCCGCAGCACCTCGGTATTGATCTTGGTGCGCGAGCGATGGGCGAAGAAGGAGCGCAAGGCGGTCGGCATGATGATGGCGAGCGCCGAGCCGACGGCAAGATGCATGCGCAGGGCATCCGGCACGCCGATGGCGCCGAACACCTCGTAGAGCACGGGGACCACGATGGCGCCGCCGCCGATGCCGAACAGGCCGGCGAGAATGCCGGTGGCGAAGCCGGCGACAACCAGAATGCCGACCAGCCAGAGGATCTGGTCGAGCAGGAGCGAAGCGATCATCATGCCACCAGTGCCCGCCGCTCCTCGGCCCGCCGCACCTCGTCCACCGCCGCGCGCAGCACGTCGAGGCCCGCCTCCGGCTTCACGCCCTCGATGGCGAGCCGCCGGCGATAGGCCCGAGCGCCCGGACGGCCGGTGAACAGGCCAAGCATGTGACGGGTGATGTCGTGCAGCCGGCCGCCCGCCTCGAGATGCGCCGCGATATAGGGCTCGAAAGCTTCCACCGCGGCGAAGGCGTTGGGATGCCCGTCCGATCCGCCGAACAGCCGTGAATCGACGGTGAGCAGCAGCTCCGGCTGCTGATAGGCGGCGCGTCCCAGCATGACGCCGTCGACATGGGCGAGGTGCTTGTCCACCTCTTCCAGCGAGCCGATGCCGCCATTGATGATGATCGGCACCTGAGGCAGCCTCCGCTTCAGCCGGTAAACCCGGCCATAATCGAGCGGCGGAATGTCGCGGTTCTCCTTCGGCGACAAGCCCTGCAGCCACGCCTTGCGCGCATGTACAGTGAGGGTGTTGGCCCCCGCCGCCAGCACCGCGTCGGCGAGTGCGTCGAGCGCGACTTCCGGGTCCTGCTCGTCGACGCCGATGCGGCATTTCACGGTGACGGGAATGCCGACCTCCGCCTTCATCGCCGCGACGCAGGCGGCGACCAGCGCCGGCTCGCGCATCAGGCAGGCGCCGAAATTGCCGCCCTGCACCCGGTCGGAGGGACAGCCGACATTGAGGTTGATCTCGTCATAGCCCCATTCGGCGCAGATGGCGGCCGCCCGCGCGAGCGTCTCGGGATCCGAGCCGCCGAGTTGCAGCGCCAGCGGATGCTCCATGGGAGAAAAGCCGATCAGCCGCTCGCGGTCGCCATGGATCACCGCATTGGCAGTGACCATCTCGGAATAGAGCAGCGTTCGGGCCGACAGCATGCGGTGGAACGCCCGGCAGTGGCGATCCGTCCAGTCCATCATGGGCGCTACGGAAAATCTATGACTGTTGAAGGGGTTAGCCTTTCCAGCGATATCAATGGTTCCGCCGACGTCGGCGGCCGTCGCATTCGCGGCCATTCCGGCTCGTTTCCGCTTGTTTCTCCTCCCTTGGTACGACAATTTCGTACCACTAGGGGAGGATGTCGTACCATGGGGACCATCGTCGCGCGCAAGCGCAAAGACGGCACGACCGGATATACAGCGCAGATCGTCCGCAAGCAAAAGGGCGCCATCGTTTATCGAGAGGCGAAGACCTTTGACCGCGAACAGGCTGCCAAGGCGTGGCTGAGGAAGCGCGAGAGCGAGCTTGATATGCCGGGCGGCATTCAGCGCGCGGAAAAACACGACGTCACCCTTGGCGACGCCATCGATAGGTACATCGCAGAATCCTCCAAGGGAATTGGCCGCACCAAGGCCCAAGTACTCAAGGCGATCAAAGAGCATGACATCGCGAACATGAAATGCTCGACCATCGGGAGTGACGACATCGTCGCCTTCGCGCAAGGGCTCGCCAACGACCGGCTGCCACAGACGGTCGGCAACTACATCTCTCACCTCGCCGCCGTTTTCGCCATCGCTCAGCCGGCATGGCGTTACGACCTTAGCCAGTCCGCCATGAAGGATGCTCATGTCGTACTCCGGCGTCTTGGTACGACATCGAAGAGTGAGAAACGCGAACGCCGGCCGACATTGCCTGAACTCGATTTGGTGATGCAGCACTTCGTCGAGAGACAGGCGCGCGCACCGTCGTCAGCCCCCATGCACCGCATCATCGCGTTCGCGCTCTACTCCACCCGTCGCATGGACGAGATTTCACGCATTCGATGGGACGACCTAGATATCACGCACAGCAGAGTGATCGTGCGCGACATGAAGCACCCCGGCCAGAAAGTCGGGAACGACGTGAGGGTGGATCTGCCTCCCGAGGCACTTCAAATCATCCTCGCGATGCCCCGAACCAAGCCGGCGATATTTCCCTATACCCCGGATGCCATCGGGGCAGCGTTCACGCGAGCCGGGCACACGCTTGGCATTGATGATCTGCATTTCCACGACCTGCGCCATGAGGGAGTGTCCCGGCTGTTTGAAATGGGCTGGACGATCCCTCAAGCCGCCAGCGTGTCCGGGCATCGCTCATGGCAATCGCTTCAGCGTTACACCCACATCCGTGAGAGCGGCGACAAATACGCCGGCTGGAAGTGGCTCCCTATCGTCACCTCTCCAATGGAGAAGCCGACATGACACTTGGAATGTCCCCCTCCCCCTTCAATGGCAGCGATCTGGTGGAGGTGGGGCTGTGAGCTACTGGGACACGCCCGGACGCTCGGAAGAGTGGTTCACGCCGCCCCATATCTTCACGGCGCTAGGTGAGCGGTTCGACCTAGACGTGGCCGCCCCGGCTGGCATTGAGACATTCGTGCCGGCTGATCGGTTCATCACGTCGGACAGCCTGTCGCAGGAATGGCATGGCTTCGTCTGGATGAATCCGCCGTTTGGCGGTCGAAACGGGCTTGAGCCGTGGCTGCGCAAGTTTTTCGCCCATGGCAATGGCATCGCCCTGACGCCGGATCGGACGTCGGCGCCTTGGTTTCGCGAGGCGTGGACGCGGGCGGATGCGGTGCTGTTTACGCCTAAGCAGAAATTCTACCGCCCGGATGGGTCGTTAGGCAGGTCGCCATCGAACGGGACTGCACTGTTCGCAGCGGGCGAGCGAGCGACGTCCGCGCTAATAGCCGCCGCGACGAGCGGGCTCGGAATTCTCGCAAAGCCCCTCACCACGGGGCGCCCCGATGAGCGGTGAGTTCAAGATGACAACTAGGCAGCGCCGGGTGCTGGTGCTTATGCGCGATGGCGATTGGCATCGGCTCTCTTGCTTTGACGAAATGTTCGCTGGCGCCTCGCTGGAAGATCGCGGGCTTGCGGAATCCAGGATTATCGCCGGCTTGGGCGCCGATTGGGCAGACTGTTGATTTCCACTGAGATCTGACCCGACAGGCGGGGATTTTTCCATCGAGAAGTGACCCATGTTTTCACCACGTCTCACGCGGCACACGCGGGGGACAGCGGAGTGATCGACATGGAGTTATTGAGCGTCATCCGGCGCTGGCATCATCGGGATCGTTGCTCGATCCGGGAGATATCCCGCCGCACCGGCCTCTCACGGAACACCGTGCGCAAGTACCTGCGGGCGGACAGCGTCGAACCCCGGTTTCACGTCCCCGACCGGCCGAGCAAGCTCGATCCCTATGCCGACAAGCTGGCGGCGATGCTGCGGGTCGAGAGCGGCAAGTCGCGCAAGCACAAGCGCACGGTCAAACAGCTGCACGCCGATCTGGTGACGCTGGGCTATGAGGGTTCGTACAATCGGGTCGCGGCCTTCGCCCGCGACTGGAAGGCAGCCCGGTTGCGCGAGCAGCAGACCAGCGGCCGCGGCACCTTCGTGCCACTGGCCTTTGTGCCAGGCGAGGCGTTCCAGTTCGACTGGTCGGAGGACTGGGCGATCATCGCCGGCGAGCGCACCAAGCTGCAGGTCGCTCATGTGAAGCTTTCCTACAGCCGCGCCTTCACGCTGCGAGCCTACCTGCTGCAGACCCACGAGATGCTGTTCGATGCCCATAACCACGCCTTCCGGGTGCTGGGCGGCGTGCCGCGGCGGGGCATCTACGACAACATGAAGGGGGCCGTCGACAAGGTTGGCCGCGGCAAGGAGCGCCAAGTCAACATCCGCTTCTCGGCCATGGTGAGCCACTTCCTGTTCGAGGCAGAGTTCTGCAACCCGGCCTCCGGCTGGGAGAAGGGTCAGATCGAGAAGAACGTACAGGATGCCCGTCATCGGCTCTGGCAACCCCTGCCGAACGTCCCCTCGCTGGAAGCCTTGAACGAGTGGCTGGAGACCCGGTGCCAGGAGCTATGGACACAGATCGAGCACGGCGCGCAACCCGGCTCGATCGCCGATGTGTGGGCTGAGGAGATCCGCCACCTGATGCCGGTGCCGCGGCCGTTCGACGGCTTCGTCGAGCACGCCAAGCGTGTTTCCCCAACCTGCCTCATCCATCTCGAGCGCAATCGCTACAGCGTGCCGGCCTCCTTCGCCAACCGCCCGGTGAGCTTGCGGGTCTATCCCGACCGGATCGTCGTCGTCGCCGAGGGACAGGCGATCTGTGAGCATGGTCGAGTGTTCGCTCGCTCCCATGATCGCCAGAGCCGCACCGTCTATGACTGGCGCCATTATCTGGCCGTGGTCCAGCGCAAGCCCGGCGCCCTGCGCAACGGCGCGCCCTTCGCCGAGATGCCGCCGGCGTTTCGATCCTTACAGCAGCATCTGCTCAAGCGGCCGGGCGGTGACCGCGAGATGGTGGAGATCCTGTCCCTGGTCCTCCAGCATGACGAGCAAGTCGTGCTCACTGCCGTCGAACTCGCCTTGCAGGCCAGCGTGCCGACCAAGACCCACATCATCAATCTGCTGCACCGCCTGATCGACGGCACACCGCTGAGCTCACCAACGATCCCGGCTCCTGCCGCCCTCACGCTGACCACCGAGCCTCAGGCCAATGTGGAACGCTATGACGCCCTGCGCCGGGCCAGGGAGGCGCGCCATGCGTCATGATCCGGCCAGCGGAGCTCTCGTCATCATGCTGCGAAGTCTCAAGATGCACGGCATGGCGCAAGCCGTCGCCGAACTCACCGAACAGGGGTCTCCCGCCTTCGAGACCGCCATGCCGATCCTCTCGCAACTCTTGAAGGCCGAAACCGCCGAGCGGGAGGTGCGCTCGACCGCCTACCAACTCAAGGCCGCCCGCTTCCCGGCCTATCGCGACCTCGCCGGCTTCGACTTCGCCAGCAGCGAGGTCAACGAGGCGCTCGTGCGCCAGCTCCATCGCTGCGAGTTCCTCGACGACGCGCACAACGTCGTCCTGGTCGGCGGTCCCGGTACCGGCAAGACCCACATCGCCACGGCTCTCGGCGTCCACGCCGTCGAGCATCATCACAGGCGGGTCCGCTTCTTCTCCACTGTCGAGCTCGTCAACGCCCTCGAACAGGAAAAGGCGCAGGGAAAGGCCGGCCAGATCGCCGGCCGGCTCGTCCATGCCGACCTCGTCATCCTCGATGAGCTCGGCTACCTGCCGTTCAGCACCTCGGGCGGCGCCTTGCTGTTCCACCTGCTGAGCAAGCTCTATGAGCGCACCAGCGTGGTCATCACCACCAATCTCAGCTTCTCCGAATGGGCGACCGTCTTCGGTGACGCCAAGATGACCACGGCCCTGCTCGACCGGCTCACCCATCACTGCCATATCCTGGAGACCGGCAATGACAGCTTCCGCTTCAAGAGCAGCTCGGCAAAGCCACCTAAACCGACCAGGGAGAAGCCACGAAACTTGACCGCCACCTGACCCAAGACAACTATCAGCCCGGGTCACTTCTCAGTGGAAATCCAGGGTCACTTCTCAACGGAAATCAACACTATGCAGTCAAGGCGCTCGGTATCGCTCCCGTGGTCCTCGACTGGTTCTCTAACCTTCTGCGCTTCTTCATGCTCCTGCCGCTGGTCCTAACGAACCCGAACCGCGCCTTCCGGCGAATGCGTGGCTATTGGTGGATCGCGATCGGCGTCGGCCTCCTGTCTCCGCTCTCCTACATCCTCGTCCTCGCGGCCCTCACGACAGGCGCTCCGCTCAGCCTCGTCGCGCCGATGCGCGAGATGTCGATGATGGTGGGGGCGCTGATGGGCATGCTGATCCTGCGGGAGACGGTTGGTCCGTTGCGGCTGGCAGGTTGCGCTATTCTTATCGGGGGCGTCATCCTCCTGTCCGCAAGCTGATTGTCTCCTTCCGGGCGGCGATCCGCTCTGCCGGATCGTCTGGAATGGGGTCGGCTGCGGAATGGCGGCTATCTAGACAGCGGCAGCCAAAACCGGCCCCGTCTGCTCCCGGCCCCAAACCGGCTATTCGTGATAGCCGCAGCGGCCTTCCGCTTATGGCGCATCCTACAGGTTGAAGTGGATGCCCCCTGGGCGATCGAAAGGACAAAACGGTTGCGCCACTGACGTTGCCGCCCCACAACTATCCAGCCGCACCCTGCAAGTTCAGGTGGTAGCGCGTGTATCGGCGTTCTCCGGTTCGCGTCAGGGCGCCTTGTTCCACCAGATCGTGTAGGTCGCGTGTGGCGGTGGGGCGTGAGGTGCCGGTGATGGCGAGGTAGTTCTCCGCGCTCAGGCCTCCCTTGAAGCCGCCGGGGCCCTCGCGGAACAGGCGGGCGATCACCTTCTCCTGCCGTTCGTTCATCTTGTCGCGGAAGCGATCGTAAAAATGCGCCTTGGCGATGTGGAAGGCGACGCGATCGAGCGTCGTCTGTTGGGCCGCGATGATCGCTTCCGCGAAATAGACCAGCCAGCCCGTGACATCGAGCGTCCGCTGATGGACCTCGAGTTGATCGTAATAGGCCTTGCGATGCTGCTCGATGGTATGGGCGAGCGCGATCAGCGTGGGCTGGCCAATGTTCTGGGATAGGGACTTTTCCGCGAGCGTTCGACCGATACGGCCATTGCCATCCTCGAAAGGGTGGATACTCTCGAAATAAAGATGCCCAATCCCGGCCCGGGTGAGTGCCGGCAAGGGCGTCTCACCGTCCGGGGCCGAGCCATTGAACCAGGCGAGATAGGCGGCCATCTCTTCCGGAACCCGGGAGGATGGCGGCGCCTCGAAATGCACGGTCGGCCGATCCTGCCGGCCAGACACGATCTGCATCGCGTCTTCATGGCGACGGTAGCCGCCGATCGTCTCCAGATGCCGACTGTCGGCCATCAGCATGCGGTGCCAGCGGAACAGCGCGTCAGCGTCAAGGGGATCCGCCCAGCTCCGATAGAGATCGACCATCATCTCCGCGATGCCACGCTCTTTCGGCTTCACGTTGCGATTGTTGGTGTCGAGGCCGAGCTGACGGCGCAGGGAGGATTGCACGCTGAGGCGATCCAGTGTCTCCCCTTCGATCGCGCTGGTCTTGACCGCCTCGTCGCTGAGAAGTTCGATCCGCAGCAGGTCCCGCTCGCCCTCGCTGACATGCCGGACCGCACCCATCACCTCGCCGGTGAGCAGCAGGAACCGCCGCTCCAGCGGTTCGAGGGCAACCGGATCATAGGCAAAATGCGGCCAGCCGGGCTGCGTCCAGTTCCACACCATGAGCGATAGGGTCTCCCGCTATAGCTCACATAATAGCGGATACGTGATTGATAGATAGCCGTCCTATCGCTCACGGTAGTGCGAAGGAGAACTGAGAGCGTGATGCCGGGTCGATAACGTGACGCGCGGGACCAAGGGGTGAAAGGTCCACCTGCTGCCGAGTGCTTTCCAATCTGCGATACGATCGAATGGGGATCAGGGATTGCACATGGGATTCGGCGTCTTCATTCACCGCTCGGACTCGATCTATGACGACAGCCCGGCTGTACGGTATCAGTTCCCGCGCCCATATCTGGGACGCGTCGAGGCCTGCGTCGGCGACTGGATCGTTTATTACGAACCCCGGAAAGTGGCGGAGACCCGCGGCTATTTCGCGATCGCTAGGGTCCAGCGCGTCGTTCCCGATCCCACCGCTCCAGGCATGTATCTCGCCCTCATCGAACCGGGCAGCTATCTGGATTTTGCCAGCCCGGTGCCGTTCACCGATGCGGATGGCGTGGTCGAACGCGGTGTGCTGAACGCGGACGGGCGCATTTCAGGGCGTGCGCAAGCCGCCGTGCGTCCACTCTCGCGGGACGATTTCAACCGGATCGTCACTCTCGGGCTGAATGACAGCGAGCCGCTGCTGCCCCGCGTCGAGGCGGGTGCGTCCCTCTCAGGCTTTGAAGAAGAACAGGCGCCATTCACGTTCGAGCAGCCCCGCGAGCGCGTCGACACTCTGTCCTCTCGCATCGTCCGCGACCGCATTTTTCGGCGCGTCGTGCTGCGCGCCTATGACGAGCGCTGTGCCATCAGCGGGCTCAAACTGATCAATGGTGGCGGGCGTGCCGAGGTGGCCGCAGCGCATATCCGGCCTGTCGAAGCGGGTGGCCCCGACATCGTCAGCAACGGGTTGGCGCTTTCTGGCACGGCGCACTGGATGTTCGATCGCGGACTGATCAGCCTCTCGGATGATCTGGACATCCTCATTTCCCGGCAAACCAACGATCCCGACGGCGTGCGCGCCTTCATCAATAAAGACGGCCGCGCCATCGCGCCACGCAGGTTGATCGAGCGACCCCATCCTCATTTCCTGCGCTGGCACAGGGAGCATTGTTTCAAGCCGTGAGGCGGAGGCTCCCTATGCCGCTTCCCATCACCGCAAAGCAGTTCCGCCGTTCGCCTGTCATTGCACGCCACGGTGCGACGTGGATGGAATCCTGTTGAACCGGCCCAATATCGGGCTCTTTTAATCATCCCCACCCGGGATGAGATCGTCATGAGCCCGGCACGTCGGGGTTCGCATGGCGGCAGCACATCATCATCAGGGTTTTGCCCGCGGCGCGCGGATGCTGCGCACGGCGCTGGGGCCGGCGATCGCCCGGCATCTGGAAGACCCAGCCGTCGTTGAGGTGATGCTGAATCCGGACGGGCGGCTGTGGATCGACCGTCTCTCGGAGGGACTGTCCGACACGGGTGGGCGGCTCTTGCCCGCTGACGGCGAGCGCATTGTTCGGCTCGTCGCGCATCATGTCGGCGCCGAGGTTCATGCGGGCGCCCCGCGTGTTTCTGCCGAGTTACCTGAGACGGGAGAACGTTTCGAGGGACTGCTGCCGCCGGTCGTGGCGGCCCCGACATTTGCCATCCGTAAGCCCGCCGTCGCGGTGTTCACGCTCGAGGACTATGTCCACGCCGGGATCATGTCAGCCGGACAAGCCGACGCTTTACGCCAGGGTGTTGCCTCTCGCGCCAACATCCTGGTGGCCGGCGGCACATCGACGGGCAAGACCACGCTGACCAATGCGCTGCTCGCCGAGGTCGCGAAGACCTCCGATCGCGTCGTCCTCATCGAGGATACGCGCGAGCTGCAATGCGCGGCGCCGAACCTCGTCGCCCTGCGCACCAAAGACGGCGTCGCCTCGCTGTCCGAGCTTGTTCGTTCGGCGCTGCGGCTGCGTCCCGACCGCATCCCCATCGGCGAGGTGCGCGGCGCGGAGGCGCTCGACCTCCTCAAGGCCTGGGGCACCGGCCATCCAGGTGGCATCGGCACCATCCATGCCGGCAGCGCGCTCGGCGCCCTGCGCCGGATGGAGCAGCTCATCCAGGAAGCCGTCGTCACCGTCCCGCGCGCGCTGATCGCCGAGACCATCAATCTCGTGGCCGTGCTCTCCGGCCGCGGCGCCGCACGCCGGATCACCGAACTCGACCGTGTCGAGGGCCTTGGTCCTGACGGCGACTACCGCATCACCCCTGCCTTCACCGGAGATCCCTCATGATCCGATCGTTCCATCGCGCCCGTAGCGCCGCCCGGATGGCCGCGTCTGCCACCTGCATCAGCCTGATGGCCATGGCCAGCGCCCATGCCTCCGGTTCCTCAATGCCGTGGGAGGCGCCGCTGCAATCCATCCTTCAATCGATCGAAGGCCCCGTCGCCAAGATCATCGCCGTCATTGTCATCATCTCGACCGGGCTGGCGCTGGCCTTCGGAGACACGTCGGGAGGCTTCCGGCGGCTGATCCAGATCGTGTTCGGCCTGTCGATCGCCTTCGCCGCCTCGAGCTTCTTCCTGTCCTTCTTCTCCTTCGGCGGCGGAGCGCTCGTCTGATGGCCGAGCCGATTGAGGTCGCCGGCTTCAGCGTTCCGGTCCACCGGGCGCTGACGGAGCCGATCCTGCTCGGTGGCGCGCCGCGCGCCATCGCCATCGTCAATGGCACGCTCGCCGGGGCCGTAGGTCTCGGCCTGCGCCTCTGGCTGGTCGGCCTCGCTATCGGGGTGATCGGCCATGTCGCGGCGGTGTGGGCCGCAAAGCGCGACCCGCTCTTCGTCGATGTGGTGCGCCGGCATCTGCGCATCCCCGCGCACCTCTCGGTCTGAGCGGGGTGCCATGATGATGAACCTCACTGAGTATCGCAGCCGCAACCGCCGCCTTGCCGATTTTCTGCCCTGGGCGGCACTGGTCGCGCCGGGCATCGTGCTGAACAAAGACGGCTCGTTTCAGCGCACGGCGCGTTTTCGTGGGCCGGACCTCGACAGCGCCGTGGCGGTCGAACTCGTCGCGGTCGCCGGACGGCTGAACAACGCCTTTCGTCGCCTTGGCTCGGGATGGGCGATCTTTGTGGAGGCGCAGCGCCATGCCGCGACGGCCTATCCGGCGAGCCCTTTCCCTGATGCCGCCTCCGCTTTGGTCGATGCCGAGCGGAGGGCCGATTTCGAGGAGGCCTGCAGTCATTTCGAGTCGAGCTATTTTCTGACCTTTACCTTCCTTCCACCGGCCGAAGATGCGGCGCGCACCGAAGGCTGGCTCTATGAGGGCCGCGATCAGACGGGCCTTGATCCCCATGAGACGTTGCGCGGCTTTGCCGACCGAACCAATCGGCTCCTCAACCTTATCGATGCCTTCATGCCGGAATGCCGCTGGCTGGATGACGGCGAGACGCTGACCTATCTGCACAGCTGCGTCTCGACGCACCGGCACCGTGTCCGCGTGCCGGAGACGCCGATCTATCTCGACGCCCTGCTCGCCGATCAACCGCTCACCGGCGGGCTGGAGCCCCGGCTTGGCGATCAGCATCTGCGGGTGCTGACCATCACCGGCTTTCCCACGGTGACGACGCCCGGCCTGCTTGATGAGCTGAACCGGCTGGCCTTTCCCTATCGCTGGTCGACCCGGGCGATCCTGCTCGACAAGACGGATGCCGTCCGGCTGCTCACCAGGATCCGCCGCCAATGGTTCGCCAAGCGCAAATCCATCGCCGCCATCCTGAAGGAGGTGATGACCAACGAGGCCTCCGTCCTCGTTGATTCCGATGCCGCCAACAAGGCTGAAGATGCCGACCTCGCGCTTCAGGAGCTCGGCGCGGACCATGCCGGCATCGCCTATGTCACCGCGACGGTGACGGTGTGGGACGCCGATCCGCGCATCGCCGACGAGAAGCTGCGGCGGGTCGAGAAGGTCATCCAGGGACGCGACTTCACGGCGATGACAGAGACCATCAATGCGGTCGATGCCTGGCTCGGATCTCTGCCGGGCCAGACTTACGCCAATGTCCGCCAGCCGCCGATCTCGACGCTCAATCTCGCGCACATGATCCCGCTCTCGGCGGTATGGGCCGGAGAGAGCCGCGACGCGCATTTTGATGCACCGCCGCTGCTATTCGGCAAGACCGAGGGCTCGACCCCATTCCGGTTCTGCCTCCATGTGGGCGATGTCGGCCATACCCTTGTCGTCGGCCCCACCGGCGCGGGCAAGTCCGTGCTGATGGCGCTGATGGCGCTGCAGTTCCGGCGCTATGCGAGAGCCCAAGTCTTCGCTTTCGACTTCGGCGGCTCAATCCGGGCCGCCGCACTCGGTATGGGCGGGGACTGGCACGATCTCGGCGGCGGGCTCAGCGAGGGGAGCGCGGAGAGCGTTTCGCTCCAGCCGCTGGCGCGCATCGACGAACCGGAGGAACGCGCCTGGGCCGCCGATTGGCTGAACGCGATCCTTGGCCTGCTCCCTGGAAAGTGGTCCTCCGTGAAGTAGGCTTTCGGGCCTTTGGAGGATGGCGCCATGGCGCAGAAGAAGCATAAGCCTGAAGAGA